>NZ_JBHIMJ010000079.1:0-69157 GCF_042194035.1 Bartonella sp. OC16QHHD
TTAAATAAAAATGATTTCATCTCTTTGTTTTTTCTAGCTAAAAATCTTTCCTGCAAACATTGTTTAGCCAGAATTGAAGAAATAATATCATTTATCGATTATCAATATGGAGGCTAAGATTATGAAGCCACAAGATTCTTCCCTCCCTCATTCCTCACAAACACAAGAAGGAGCAAGTGCAAATGAATCCTTAGAAGACCTTATTGCACGTTTAATGCAAAGTTCCATCCAAACAGAAGAAGAACATGTTGCACCGAGTTCTGACGAATTAAAAGAATTATTACAGGCTTAGAAGATGATCTCGTCACCGGCCGTTGGATTAACTCTTATTATGAAAACACAGATATTAGATTGATGCCGGCTCTCGTAGAAAAAGCAAACAGCAAATATCCAGAAATGAATCTCAAATTGGCTCTTACAGCAGAAGAGTTTTCGCACGCCCTAAAAGAAGTCGTTGAGAGCGGCGCAAATTCTGCCCGATTTATAGTCAATTCGGGAAGCAAAATCCACTTTGCAGTCCTTGATTATCAAAAAGTTGATGACAAAATTTCTTTGATTATGCTTGAACCTACAACATTTCAGAATATCACGGCTTGCAAACTAGGGATAAAAATAAATCAAACCCTTCAATGTCTTCAACTGCCTCCTTATTCTTTTACCACGGCAGAAATGGATATTCAGCGAAGCTCTTCTGAATGCGGGATGTTCAGCTTTAAGCCTTGCCAAAAAGCTTCATCTTGAATCTGATAAATTAGCAAGACTGCACAAAGATAATGTTAAGGGTGTATTATGTGAACCCAATTCATCTGTATCTGCTGAAAAGTTAGATTCCTATCTTCCAACCACTTTTTATAAACACACACAAGGAAGAAGACGTCTAGAACACTATTTAAAAGCCAATCCCGATGCTGAACATGAAACAGTCAACAAAAAAGGTGAAACTCTGAGAGAGAGATTTGAAAAAAACTTAAGAGAAACAGAGGGAAAAACTGTTTCCGTTTCTTCCCACCAAAAAAGGCTCACTGAATACAAATCTTTAACGATGTAATTGAGGCTTTTTCCATATTCCTATTCATCAAAGAACGAAGAGAGGCTGCTTTACGGCTAAGATTTCTCTAAGCAAACCAGCTTTTGCGTTCATAAAATAAAAATAGCAAACAACTTTCCTCTTAAAGAAAAAGCACCATTGTCCTATAAAAACCAGCCCCTCTTAAAATTGTATCAAAATTCCACAGCTCTTGTTAGCCCAAAGCTCTGTGTAACAATGAGACTCTTTGGATAAGCAAAACGTTTGATACATAAAATATTTAATGCTTTCGTCTTCAGTAAAAGCATATGTCTTGTTTTTCTGAGAGTATCCACTTCGTATCTCAAACACCCCCACATCAATGCCATACGACCAAACAACCGCAATAGACCACACTTATCGTGCATCAACCCAACAGCTGCCCGCACCCCAAGAAGGCTCCATCAAAAACACCAGGACAAGCTCTTAAAATCTACAACCTCTCTTAACGGAAAACACCAGCCCAACCATTATTCCACTTGGCCAACTATTACCCCATTCCCTAAGATGTCACAACCAACCTTTTGATTTCATAAAAGTTTCACATCTCTTCTGTTTTTGAAGCGTGAAAAAATTCATTTTTAATCTGTCAACCAGCCTCACGTTACCGTGAGGCTTTATTTTATGGAGAAGCAAATGAGAAAAATATCAGCAGCAGGGCTTGCACTCATTAAACAATGGGAAGGATTGCGTTTACATGCCTATAAAGATGCCACCGGGGTGTGGACAATTGGCTATGGTCATACCAGCACGGCTGGCAAACCGTTCGTTCACAAGGGCATGATCATTACTGAAAAACAAGCAGAAGAAGTTCTTTCTCAAGATTTAAGACAATTTGAAAATACCGTTGAAAAACATGTGACGGTTTCTTTAACGGATGAACAATTCGCCGCGCTCGTATCGTTTTGCTATAATATAGGAACATCGGCTTTTTGTAATTCGACCCTGCTCAAAAAACTCAATAATGGCGAATATGAAGCCGTCCCTGCTGAGTTACAAAAGTGGACTAAAGCAGGAGGAAAACGTCTTCACGGTTTAGTGCACCGTCGTGCAGCAGAATCGGGATTATGGGCAAAAGGAGCTTATGTTTCTCCCAACTACCAAACTGTAGAAACGCAAGCTCCAATGGGATTTTTCAAAGCAGAAGCGCTTATACCGATTATTGGTTCTTTTTCTGGACTTGGGGGCTTATTGGCAGGCAATGGTCCCATCCAATGGGCATTAGCAACCATTATGGTTTTAGCCGCCTGCGTTGGCATTTTCTTTGTGGCAAAACGGTTTCGGGAGCAGCGCTTATGATGTGGTGGTTGAAAAAAAATCTGATGATAACAGGAGCGGCTCTGACCGCTTTTTTTATCGCTTTAGCAAAAGCTTTCACTCTTGGAAAGAAAGTTGAACAACAAAAGCAAATAGAAAAAACGCTAAAGTCATCAACAACACGGCTAGAGGTGGAAAATGAAATTAATCAAAAAAGTGATGCTGATGTACGCGCTTCTCTTACTCACTGGTTGCGCGATAAAAACAATCAATGAGCCTTTTTCTTGCGTTGGTTGGATGCCCATTTATTTAGACAAAAAAGATCTCAATATCATCAGTTCAAATCTCGCAAGAGATATTTTAAAGCATAACAAACAAGGGGAAGGCTTGTGTGGGTGGAAACATGGCTAGAAAAAAAACAGAAAAACAAACAGAGCTTACAGAAAAGGAAAAAGAAATCCTACAAGAAATCATCACAACGTATAAAAGTGTAAAAATGATGTCACGCTATACGAAGTGGATTATATTCATCATTTTCTTATTAGCACTTGATTTTTCACGGATCATAGATGTGCTGGGAAGTATTTTTACACAAAAATCGAATATTCAGCTCTAAAATAAATAAAAAACGTGAGACGTGTTAAATCTTTTAAAAAGATAAAAAGCCATTCGTTATTTTTTGAAAACATGGAGATTTTATTGATGATTTTTTCATGTCTCACGAGAATTTTTTACACGCCTCATAAACGTCGTGCTCTTCACAAACGCTTTCATGAAATGAATTTAGGGGTATGAAGAGAGATTTTTAACCAACGCGTAAGTCAGCAACTTTGGTAACATAAGAAAAGGATCATACCAACGTACATTTTTTTAATAAACTATTGATATCCAAATGATTTTATACTCTTCATAAATAGCATTGCCAAGAATTTGTATTAAAAGATATTTCTTTTAAAGAAGCGCATAAACAAGCAATGTAATGGTAGCCTTACATAAAGCCTCTCATCTTTACGTTTAATAAAAAAGCAAGCTGGCTCCTCCCACCCTCTCAATGCCCTTATGTCCTATGCATAAAGGTCAAGTTGAAGAGAATATATGGAAAATCCTTGGCTCGAAAATATGAAAAGAAAGCATGAGGATACAACAGAGTTTCGCGTGCCTTTATCATCAGAAGCATTAAAAATTCTAACACAAGCGCGCCTACTGTCTTGTCATGATTTTTTCGGCTACCTGTCATGGTCCCCTTAGCTCAAAAATTGCTCCCCACTTAAGAATTTTCTGTCACAATATAGGCAACAAACAGAACTTGAGTATAACAACATGGGTTTGGCTCTAGGTGATGAGCTTACCGAAAAAAAGATGAGAGCAAGGCGAAAAATTAGCTTTTATCTTTAAGCTTCTCAAATGGAGCAGTCTCCTCATTCCAAAAACTACCCAAACAGAAAAATGCTTGTCCCAGTATATAAAAGCCCTTTAACAGAGAAAACCCTTATTTTTTCATACAAAAGCTTGAAATACCAGCATCTTATTCATAAAAAAACAAACCAGCCCCATCATGCTCTTTTCAACTCTGTCTTTCCAACGCTCAATAGGTACTAACTCTTAACTACTGACTCTTCTTAACTACTGACTTTTAATGATTACGTTGGTTCATAAAAACCGTAGTGACCTCTCACCTTATGAAGCACAAACACAGGATTTTTTAACGGGGCATGCATAAACCTGAAATGAAAAAATAGAACTGTATTAGGAATAAATTACTATAAATCAAAGAGTTATATTTTTATTAGCACAATATTTTCAAAGGAAACCACGATCCCCGCACAATAGAAACATTTCATAAAAACAAGAGAAAAAGCCAAGAACCGAGAATGAGATTCATTCACAATAACGGTAGATCAACCAGTGGAGAATAGAACAATCCTATAAGATAAAGAAACTGTCATAAAAGGAAAAACTGTATGAAACGTGAAAAAGCATAAAAAAACGGGCACAGAAGACCCGTTTCTTTATTACGTCTATGGAAAAGAGCTTAGAAATCCATTCCACCCATTCCGCCCATTCCACCAGCAGGCATCGGAGGCATTGGTGTATCTTTCTTTGGAACTTCAGCAACCATTGCTTCTGTTGTGATCAGAAGGCTCGCAATTGAAGCCGCATTCTGAAGAGCAGAACGCAAAAACTTTCACAGGATCAACAATTCTTGAAAGCAATCAAATCACCAAATTCACCGGTTGAAAAACATGAAAAAGCATAAAAAAAACGGGCACAGAAGACCCGTTTCTTTATTATTTCTATGGAAAAGAGCTTAGAAATCCATTCCACCCATTCCGCCCATTCCACCAGCAGGCATCGGAGGCATTGGTGTATCTTTCTTTGGAACTTCAGCAACCATTGCTTCTGTTGTGATCAGAAGGCTCGCAATTGAAGCCGCATTCTGAAGAGCAGAACGCACAACTTTCACGGGATCAACAATTCCCAAAGCAATCAAATCACCGAATTCACCAGTTGCGGTATTGTAACCATAAGTGTCAGCATTATTTTCCAGCACTTTGCCCACAATAATAGCGGCTTCTTCACCAGCATTGCTTGCAATCTGGCGCGCTGGTGCTTGTAGAGCACGACGAACGATACTAATACCAGCTTCTTGGTCAGGATTACTTCCCTTAACGGTCAACGCATTTGCTGCACGCAACAATGCGGTACCACCACCAGCAACAATACCTTCTTCAACAGCAGCACGTGTTGCATTCAAAGCATCATCAACACGGTCTTTCTTTTCTTTCACTTCAACTTCTGTTGCACCACCCACACGGATAACAGCAACACCACCAGCGAGTTTAGCAAGTCTTTCTTGCAATTTTTCACGGTCATAGTCAGAAGTTGTTTCTTCAATCTGAGCCTTGATTTGATTGACGCGAGCAGTAATTTCACTCTTTTGTCCAGCACCATCAATAATGGTGGTGTTTTCTTTAGAAATATTCACTTTCTTTGCACGTCCAAGCATATCCAAAGTGACATTTTCAAGTTTAATGCCCACATCTTCAGAAATAACCTGTCCGGATGTCAAGATAGCGATATCCTCTAACATTGCTTTACGGCGATCACCAAATC
Source organism: Bartonella sp. OC16QHHD (assembly GCF_042194035.1). Classification (NCBI taxonomy): domain Bacteria; kingdom Pseudomonadati; phylum Pseudomonadota; class Alphaproteobacteria; order Hyphomicrobiales; family Bartonellaceae; genus Bartonella; species Bartonella sp. OC16QHHD. Next base: position 5,438 of record NZ_JBHIMJ010000079.1, read on the forward strand.
CAGGAGCTTTTACAGCAGCAATTTTCAAACCACCACGCAATTTGTTGACAACGAGCGTTGCCAAAGCTTCACCTTCCACATCTTCAGCGATAATGAGAAGTGGTTTTCCAGACTGAACAACAGCTTCAAGCACAGGAAGAAGAGATTGCAAATTAGACAATTTCTTTTCGTGAATGAGAATGTAAGGATCATCAAGATCAGCGACCATTTTCTCAGCATTTGTGACAAAATAAGGGGAAAGATACCCACGGTCAAATTGCATTCCTTCAACGACTTCTAATTCCGTTTCAGCAGTTTTAGCTTCTTCAACGGTAATGACGCCTTCATTGCCCACTTTTTCCATAGCATCAGCGATCATTTTACCGATTTCAGCAGCGCCATTAGCGGAAATTGTTCCCACCTGTGCAATTTCTGCTGAAGTTTGGATTTTTTTTGCTTTTTTGAAGAGGTTTGCCACCACTTCTTCAACAGCAGCATCAATCCCACGTTTAAGATCCATTGGGTTCATGCCCGCAGCAACAGCTTTAACACCTTCTTGCACAATAGCTTGTCCTAAAACAGTTGCTGTTGTTGTTCCATCACCAGCAATATCATTGGTTTTAGAAGCAACTTCGCGCAACATTTGTGCACCCATATTTTCGAACTTATCTTCCAGTTCGATTTCCTTTGCAACGGATACACCATCTTTTGTGATGCGAGGCGCACCGAATGATTTATCAATCACCACATTGCGACCTTTAGGGCCGAGTGTCACCTTAACAGCATTAGCAAGGATGTCGACACCGCGCAACAAACGCTCACGCGCTTCACGGCCAAATTTGACTTCTTTAGCAGCCATTTAATTTCTCCTTGGAGTTTTCTCAAAATAGTACACAATGAAAAATTAAGCGCTTCAATTAGCCCATAATTCCCATAATGTCAGATTCTTTCATAATGAGGAGGTCTTCCCCATTAATCTTGACTTCAGTTCCAGACCATTTTCCAAACAAAATACGGTCTCCTGTTTTGACTTCTAAAGGCACGCGCTTTCCGTTATCATCGAGAGCGCCATTGCCAACAGCAATCACTTCGCCTTCTTGGGGTTTTTCTTTTGCTGTATCAGGGATGATAATCCCACCAGCCGTTTTATTTTCAGATTCAACCCGACGGACAACGACACGGTCGTGAAGTGGGCGGAATTGTATATTAGCCATGTTTTAAATCCTTAAAACTGAACATAATTGCATTAATCTTAAAAGTTCTTGCTAGCACTCTCAAACTACGAGTGCTAGCATGTGTTAGATATAAAATCGGCATCTCTCAATGTCAAGAATAGCCATAAAAATAATTTCTCTAAATGAAGCTTGAAAGTCTTGCCTCTTATTGCACTTTCGCGTTATCTATCTTTTTTGAGAACCCGTGAACAAAAAAGGATCTTATCATGGTTGAAACACGTCAGGAAACGGATAGCTTTGGAACGATTTCGGTACGTCAAGATCGTTATTGGGGCGCACAAACTGAACGTTCTCTGCATAATTTTAATATTGGCAGTGAAAAGCAGCCTCTTGCCATCATCTATGCCTTAGTCCTTGTCAAAAAAGCAGCAGCGATTGTAAATATGGGCAAAGGAAAACTACCAGAAAATATTGGAAAAGCAATTATTGCCGCCGCTGATGAAGTGCTTGCTGGCGATTTTGATACACATTTCCCACTATCCGTCTGGCAAACAGGTTCTGGCACACAAAGCAATATGAATGTCAATGAAGTCATTGCTAATCGTGCTAGTAAGATTTTGGGAGGAAAACTTGGAAGCAAAAAACCAGTTCATCCCAATGACCATGTCAATATGAGCCAATCATCGAACGATTCCTTTCCCACGGCGCTTCACATTGCCACCACGTTGCAAACACGCCAACACTTACTGCCAATCCTTGAAGCTCTTATTGCGACATTAAAACAAAAAGAGCAAGAATTTGCAGATATCATTAAAATCGGCCGCACCCATACGCAAGATGCAACCCCTTTAACCTTAGGGCAAGAATTTTCAGGCTATCGTGCCGCATTAGAAGCCAATCTTCAACGCATTGAAAATGCTCTAACCGATGTCCAAATGCTTGCTCAAGGTGGTACGGCTGTTGGCACAGGGCTGAATGCGCCAAAAGGTTTTGACGTTGCTTTTGCGCAAACAATGAGCACTCTCACAGGAATAACATTCCAAACTGCCAGCAATAAATTTGAAGCACTTGCCCATCATGGCGCCCTTGCGCATTTCCACGGAAGCTTGAATGCTCTCGCTGCTGATCTGTTTAAAATTGCCAATGACATTCGGTTTTTAGGCTCTGGTCCACGTTCCGGTTTAGGGGAACTCAGTCTTCCTGAAAATGAACCCGGATCTTCTATTATGCCCGGCAAAGTCAACCCCACGCAATGTGAAGCCTTAACCATGGTTGCATGCCAAGTTTTTGGTAATCACACCAGCGTAACCTTTGCCGCAAGCCAAGGACATTTTGAACTCAACGTTTATAAACCTGTTATTGGCTATAACGTTTTACAATCAATTACCCTTCTTGGTGATTGCATGCGTTCTTTTGATATGCATTGCATTCAAGGATTACGGGCCAATCGTGTTCATATTCACTCGCTCATGGAGCGCTCACTCATGTTAGTCACAGCTCTTGCACCAGAAATTGGCTACGAAAAAGCTGCTGAAATTGCCAAAGCAGCGCATAAAAATGATACAACTTTGCGCACCGAAGCATTAAAAGCAGGCGTTTTTGTAGAGGATTATGACCGATTAGTTGATCCCAAAAAGATGATTGCTCCCCAATAAACAACCCACCAAAAAAGATGCAAACATCTTAAAACAAATTTTTCTGTCAAAAGATCGGGGTGTAACCACCCCGATGATGACCGATAACAATTACCCACAGCGTTCATTTTAGGCTCTGATCCGCATTTATGCTATGGGTGGTTTTGTTGCTTATATTGTACTTAAAAAGCACAACGATTTTGAAAAGGAATGGATAATCATAGCTCAACACCCAATAGCTATACTGGCAGAAAGTGATTTAAATGGATATGACCTTAAGGTGTTTTTCATTCTAGCTTCGCGTCTTGATTTTGAAAATCTATTAGCTATCAACGAAACAGAATTAGCTCAAAAAAATCGGTGTTATCGGTATTAATAGACATAATTTCAATCGAAGTATAAAAAGATTAATGAATTCATCGTAGTTACGCTTTACAATGTTATCATTATTGATAACATTGGGTAGATAACTCTTATCTCAATGAGATAATGTGTTTATTTATAATGATAATCTAGCGTTATCCATATTGAACGAGAATCCTAAATACCGTAAGATTTTCTCATTTTAAATCGGTCCCATGTTGCATCAATCAAAATCACTGACTTGCACATCACAAACGCAATGAATGTATGAATAGAAATTGTATCCGATAAGGACAAAAACACCTCTAATGAACCACCTTAAGTGCCAAGGACTGTCACAACGGACAAAGGGACCTGTCACAACATTGTGGAGAGGACTGTCACAACACCCCACGAACTGGCAAATATAGTAATGGTACCGGCTTGCTCCTTTATGAAGCGTAAAAGAGATGCTCAATAGATTTATTATTATACCATTCACAATCGCTGTCATGAAATGGGTTTAGGAACATTGAGAAATGTCTCTTTTATGAAGCGTGAAGATGGGGGTGCTCAATAGAGGAACAGCTGTTGGAACAAAATTCAATGCACCGAAAGGTTTTGACCTTTGCTGAAACAATCCGCTCTCTGACGGGGATGTCCTTGACAGCTCGCAAGAAATTTGAGGCATTTGCCCATTATGACGCCCTCACCCATTTCCACAAAAATCTGAGTACACGCGCTAATCTGTTTAAAATTGCCAACGACATTCAGTTTTTAGGCTCTCATCCACGTTCCGGCTTTAAGCAAACGGAACGGAGAGTTTATCCGTTTTACATGGCGCATAAGAAACCTCATGAGACTTGAGATTCTCGCACTTTACTCCTTCTTATTCTTCGTATTCCATTCAATCAATCAAAACTATTCGCTTGGATTATCATAAGCAAAAGTGGCATATAGATAAAAAAGAAATAAAGTCGCTCATCCCCTCAAGTGCTCAAAAGGCTACCGCAATACAAAGCTACGCAATATCAGAAACGAGCAAAGAATATGATGGTGCCAATATGCATTTTTTACGATCAATTGAATATGTAAGCACATTGATGTCAATCATAATGGATAATACATTTAATAACAAAAAGTGTTTTAATATATATAAAATAATGTTTTTTAAATAAATAAAAAGCTTGTTTACTATACTATAATTTTTTCTAAAACACAGAGAACACTGAAGGCGTATATAAAAAATCCTGAAAAATCAATATAAACGCGGGATAATAGCATGAAAACAAGTTTTAAGAACGCTTCAATATGGTTAATTATATATTTTATACGTATTTTAGTTTTCATAATGATATTAAGTATAGATTTTTTTAACCAATTTGTATATAATACGATTTGTATCTGAAATAAATTGGGGACGTTTTTATGAAAACAAAATGTTTAGTTGCACTATCTATTTTCACCTTCATTACCGCTTCAACAGCGCAAGCAGCAGATACGGTAATCTTTAAGCAATCAGAACCGAAGGTTTCATTGCAAGATGTTTCATCGTCACGTATTTCACCGGTTACTGTTTCTGCGCCTTTTTCTTGGTCTGGTTTTTATTTTGGAGGACAAATTGGATATTTTTCCAATAAAAATACTCTAAATTACGCACAAGAAGCTAGGGAAGGAAAATGGGCTTGGGTTGATAGAGATTTATCACCGAAACTATCAGGATTGAGAGCAGGTTTGTATGCAGGTTCTAATATTGATCTGGGAGATCTTGTTTTCGGTTTTGATACCGATATGGTCTGGTCTGGAAGGAAAAGCACCCAAACAGACAATGGAAAGAAAATTCTAGATGAATCAAACTCCATTAACATTGCCTTTAAAAAAGCTGGGATTCCTATCATAAAACCTGCAGCTCAGGGTGAAACGATATCCAACTATGGTGACATTGTTGTTAGCAGTGTAACATTGAAAGAAACGTGGTCTGGTGCCACGCGTGCGCGTATTGGTTTTGCTTCCCATCGTCTTATGCCTTATATTGCAGGGGGTATAGCCTATACACAGATGCAATATATCATGTCACTTTTATCAAAATCGCAAGAAGATTCGACAATTTTTGCTTCTGGCAATGTGTTAGATGAGACAAAAACAATGTTTGGTTACACTGTTGGTGGTGGTTTTGATCTTGCAATGACAGATAATATCATCATGCGTACAGAATATCGTTATTCAGATTTTTTTAAAAAGAAATTTGCAAACGATAACCTTAAAATCTCTTCTCAAACGCATGATGTTCGCTTTGGTATCGCTTATAAATTCTAAGTTTTGTAGAAAAATTGAACGATTAAAAAACCCTGTTAAAAACGGGGTTTTTTAATGCCCCTTTCCCCCTAAAAAGACGTAGATTCTAAAAACCAGTACTAAACTGTAAACAAATAGTCACGAAACAATAAAGCCTCTCCCTCTCTTAAAGCAAACTCCTATCCTCTCAGCCTTTCATGTCGTGCATTGGGAATATAAAAGCTTTACCATCATACCACTGGGCGCCATCGTAAAATAAATGAGAGCCGTTATGTAAGAGATATTTCTTTAAAAGAAATATGGATATTGTGCATCAATTGCAGTGTTATAGGATGATGTTGACTTGGCCTCCCCGCTCTTAAAGGATAAAGATTCTAAAAACCCATTTTTAAACACCCATTTTTAAACACCATGTCCGTTTATAAAAGCACAAAAACTCTTGGGGGGATATTGGGGGGATTTTAGCGGGTTTCTTTGGGCTCCTCCTCATGGAATGCCCTTAAACCTAAAGCAAGACAAACACATTTAAGAATATCCAACACACACCGAAAAAAATACTGTAACGTTTCAAGGAAGTATGCCCTATATTACCACACTTCAAACGACAGTATTTTACCGCTATTGTATGCCAGAGTGGAAAGAGGATATTGCGGTTCTCTGTTTATGTAATTTCTGTAACGGGGAGACAGCTTCATTTAGGGAGCACATGAAGTTTTCAAGGTAAAAACCAATTTCCAACCTTACCATTTCCCTCTGCTTTACGACTTTCAAAAGCCTCTAAAGCAAAATCTTTTAAGCCTCTCATGCTCCTGTCTTTTAAAGAGAGGAGATTACGCATTACCTCATGCTGGTGTTTCTCACGGATCTTTTTTGAATCACACCCCTCATGTCATACGACAACGCTTCAAACCAAACACACTCAAATTCAAGACACTTTGGTTGCCAATTCACATGCGTGTTTTAAAGAAACAGCTCTCAAAACCCTCAAGCCCATTTTGCGACAGCACCTACAAGAATATAAAATCTATAGAGCACCATCTCTACACTTCATAAAAGTGCAAGCAGGCACCCCCCCCATCCATCATACACTTTACCTCCAATGATGCCCTTGAAACGGCATAAGAGGCATTTTTATTCATTTTTTGTAAAATTTCACTCCACGCGAGCTCATCTAGCTTGTAACGTACGAGCGACATGATTTTAGTTGATTTACTATAAGCAGACTTGAAATGAAAGAATCCTACGGTATTCAATGTTTTTCATTCAACATGCAAAACATTGAACACGGTCTATAAATCCCACGTTTTATAACCCCCCATGTTTTATAAATCCCACGTTCTATAAAACAACGTGATGCGCCGTAACAGGATAAAGGAAAATATTTATGAAGTGGTGCGGGTGGTCGGACTCGAACCGACACTCCTCTCGGAACCAGATTTTGAGTCTGGCGCGTCTACCAGTTCCACCACACCCGCACACTGCTATAAAAGACAGGACTATAAAAGACAGACTTGTCGATTATTCCTTTGCACTATATGAAGAAGAACAGATTCGTCAACAGAAGACTTCTCATTTTTTAAGAATTCATATCATTTTCTTATCTATTTTATGAAATACTTTCTTTATTGGATTTCTCTACCGGATTTATAGCAATCTCATTTGTAAAGTCTTTACCTCTTAAACTTATAAAAGCCTCATGATATTAAACAAATTAAAGCTTTGGACGATTTCTTTAGCAAATCGGCGTACAGCACCACACTGGCTTGGTTTCATTGCCTTTATTGAAAGTTCTGTTTTTCCAATTCCCATAGATGTTTTATATATTCCGATGCTGCTTATCCATCAAAAGCGGGTTTATCGCTATGCTTTGATTGCGACGATCTGTTCTGTATTAGGAGGCATTGCCGGTTGGTTTATCGGACATTTTGCCTATGATACCCTTGCCAAACCCATTTTAGAAATTTATGGTAAGGTTGAAAGTTTTGAATCTCTGAAAAATAGTGCAACCCTGCAGTTTCTCATCATTTTACTGATAACATCAGGTTTTTTTCATCTTCCCCCCATCAAGATTGTCACAATTTTGGCCGGTGTTATGAGTGTGCGTCTTGAATTTTTCATTCTTATTTGTATTTTTTCTAGAGGCGCTCGTTTTTATCTTCTCGCGTGGCTGATTAAACATTTTGGGCAAAAAGCAATGAATTTTCTAGTACAGCATTTTAAATGGATTGTTCTCATTGGTTGTGTTAGCCTCCTTTTAATTTATGGGATTTTCATAGCTTTTTTAAACAAGAAGCTTTTATAAGGAACAGACTTAATGGCATGCGTTTTGTCTTCTCACCCACTTTTACACAAGCACCTTCATCTTGAACCCAGCAGAAAAGAACAAAGTTTATGGGCTTTTTTTCTCGCTTTTTGCTTGTCTGCCACAATAGGTATTGCCCTTGGTTTTGAATATTTCGGAGGATATCTTCCTTGCGATTTATGTCTCATAGAGCGTTTTCCTTATTATGGAGCCATACCATTTTTGCTCTTAGCAGGTTTTGGAGCATGTTTTTTTCGCATAACTGCTTGGATACAACTTTTATTTTTTTGTGTTTTTGTCTTAATGTGCATCAGCCTTGTTTTAGCCGTTTATCATGCGGGTGTTGAATATGGCTTTTGGGAAGCTCCCCTCAGTTGTGGTTTAAGCGCAGTCAGAAAAACCTCAGACATTAACCAGCTGCTCAGCCAATTAAACAACATTCATCCTCCTTCTTGTTCTGAAGCATCCGCACGCTTTCTTTTTCTTTCATTTGCCGGTTGGAATGTCGTCTCAAGCCTATTTTTCAGCCTTATAAGCCTCTATATTACTTCAAAAGGGCTCCTTTCAGTCCATAAAAAACTCTAACCATAAAATAGAAACGAAACCGCGTGCACTCGTTCTCTCCAATCGCTTTCCACCAACAACCCTCCAGTCACCAATCCCCACCCAAAACCACCCACCCGCCAAACCAACCCACCAACACCAACGAGTCACCAACATCCCTCCTCTAGCGTTGTACTCAAAAAACAAAAATGAGCAGATACATCCATTTTATGGTTTCACCTCTCTGTACTTATAAGCAACATTTTGATAAAAACTCGTGATAGAAAAGCCGTAAAATAATAAGTGAGGGGACCAGTAAATATAAATGGTCTGCTATGGCTGAAGATAAGAACACAGAGCCTTCTACCCTATCACCTATTTCCTTAGATATAACCAAACTTGAAGAACCATGTGTTATGATGGAACATGATCATAATGCATGGCGCGAGCATATAAAAGAAAGGGATTTAAATGCGCCTTACGAAAAACCACCTCATATAAAACCACGAATCAAATCGGCCCCACGCATCAGACAAGTTTTTTGGTGCGATTTTCCTCATGATTCGATACTCCCTGAATTTTGGAAAAAGCGGCCTGTTTTAGTGCTTTCTAAGAATGCAAAATTATATGGAAATGTGACAGTTTTACCTTTTTCAACGAAATCACAACCCAATAATCCCGCTGCGTATCCAATACAATCTCCCATAGAGAATAAAAAAGCATGGATTATCTGCAATTATGTCACAACAGTTTCTGTAAGTCGTTTAAGTTGCTCACGTACCGTTCCAAGGTTATCCTGCGAAGATTTTCATAAAGTTGTAGCTCTGATGCTCAAATATTTACCGCATTTACAGTATTGACTTTTGAGAAAAATAAGTGTATCTATATCACCATACACGGCATCAGTAATGGTGGCCGCTTCCCCGCAAGGGGAGATAGGAACGAAGGAGTGGGAAACCGCTCCTTTCGTCATTTTTGGTATTTTTTTGAAAACTTTTTAGCCATTTTTGCAACCTTCCCTAGAACATATCCAATATCCCTCCTCCACCGTTGTTGTTTTGAAATATCTGTGATTTGGGATAAGCAGAAAACAATATCCACACCTTGGATCCGGTAAAGTTTCCCATGGAGATTACCGTGATGTTGTCATATTTATCATTTCATTGCACAAAAAACCGTGCTGCCGTTGCTTAAACTTTATATGATTTGCCGCAATGGGAATATCTTTCCAAGATTGAAAAGTTGACAGAATTAATAAACTATGGAAATTACATAAAAGTGTAATACAAAATGTGCAATTGAACACTTTGTATCAACAGCACATTAAACACATGATGAAATTATGCATCATGGGATGCCACGGTGCTTTTTTTGTTTTGTTTAGAGAGTGTAATAAAAAAACTTTTTTGATTAAATCTTTTAAATTTGGATCATTATAATGAAAATCTTTCAAAAAATCGCGTTATATATTGTTACAATAGCCTTTTTCTTTTCACAGGTTTTGGAAGCTAATGCTTATTATTTGAATAGTCATTCTCAAGGTTCTAGTTTTGCTTCTACAGTGTCAAAAGAAAATAAAGTTGTTAAAGCTATTGATATGGTTATGGATCATATTTCAACACAAAGCACTGAACAAGATTTTAAAAAAGGTGTTGTAAAGGTAGGAGTTATGATGGGACTTGCACCAGTACTTTGGGGTCTTATTGCGTATTTTTCATGGTTGTTTTCTAAAAAGCGGGCTCCCTATCGTACACCGGGTGAAAGAGCATCTGATTCTTTTGCGGACAGTGCGTGGATGCTCGTTTAAACAGTAAGCTTATTTAATACTTAATAACATAAACTGTAATTCAGATTACAGTTTATGTTTTTTTATATTCAATTAATATTGTTAACTTTTCCCCACTCTACATGATAAATAAAATTTGATCAGCTATATTCATAACAATGCAATGCGATAAATTGAACACTGTTTGATATGATAATATCTCTTTCATTTATGCACTCCTACCCTTAAACCTACCCCTGCAATTACAGCACAAAAAACAATTCGTTACACGCTAAAAAATCCACCTAAATGCAAAAGCTATAACAACGCTCAACTTCGACTATTTGAATAACAGCGATCATTCAAACTTTAACCAACGCGATAATACGCCTATTCTAAACGATTTATGTACCACCTCATCCGCAGCACATTGCCAAATATCCGTACATTTCCCCGAAAAATTTTCATACTTTTACGCATAGTAAAAAAAGATTAACTTTAATCATATTGCATTCCTTAAATTTATAAGGAATTGCAAAATGCCCAAAAAAATCAAACAAAAATAGAGAGGTAAGTTACGAAACTACAGGGTAAATTTTACTGCCCAACAACGTCTATTTTTCCCCGTCTGAACAGTCAGAGGAACACTATAAAAATTATTTTCATTGAAAAACAATTACTTATAATCTATGGAAGAAAAGTAAAAATCTCCCCCAGCAAAAGATATTACCTTCAAAATTATCAAAAAAAACAGCACAATTTTAGTGATCTTTTTATTTTTTTTCTTTTGATAAAATTAATTGGCAGGTGTCTTAGGAGCCCCTCCGGTAGGTTCCCAATTCGCAACAGCCGCTAATTCCTCAATGAGCTTCTCTCTTGGTAAATTATTATCATCCACCAACTTGTACTGAATGGCATTGTCACTAAGCCACTTTATAAGCGTTTTTTTAACAGTTTTACCACCCTCAGCCTCACTCACCGCTTCCCATGCCGCAACAATAGCTGCAAGCTTTGGAGCATAACGTGGATGCGTTGGATCTTGAAACGCATATTTTTGGTCCTTAGTCTCAGCAGAATCATCCTCAGGGAAAAGAATTTTAGGTCTCTCACCACGCGATGAAAGCCATTCTTTTAAATCATCTAAGGAAACAACAGAATATTCACCAATAGGACTCTCGTTCAAAGGCATCCCCTCAAAATCACAACGATAGTACCATTCTACCCTTAATTTTCCCTCTTTTGCTTCTCTTACTATATCACTATAAACAGCTCAGAACAAAGCAATTTTAGCGAGCGGTACTCGCTCCCCTCCTTCATAAATACCACTGTCTTCAAGTCTGTATTCGCCGGTAAATTCACATATGAGTGGATTCAAGCCCGCTATCAATAACGCTGCCTGCGATATTGATATTTTTGGAGAACGTAAAAACCATTCTAAACTTTTATCAATTTCCATATATTCCCCGCCTTTTTCTACGAAACTTAACATATTTTTCAAAACGCTAAGAGCAATCTCCTTCACTACACGGAGATTATCCTCCCCTCACATTGCAACTTATCACACTTTTTAATAATCCCACAATCAAACCCCTCCTTGTGATACACAAGAAAATGATTTGAATTGCTTCAATATAAGAAGTTTTGAAATGAGAAGAATCCTACAGAATTTTGGGCTTTCATGCAAGATATCAGGCAAGTTACAAGGCGATAAATGCCCCTTCATAAAGGGTAAATTTTTATGCGTGATCAAACAATTTGATATGATAATATCTCTTTCATTTATGCACTCCCACCCTTAAACCTGCCCCTGCAATTACAGCACAAAAGATAATTCGTTACACGCTAACAAATCCACCTAAATGCAAAAGCTGTAACAACGCTCAATGCGCGTAAATATCATAAGAATACTGTCTTACACCTCCACAAGCAGAATGAGTGGCGTAAAACTGTACAATAAAATGCCATGCCTATAATGAACCGTTCTAAAGACTGTCGCAACATTGGGAGCTAAGGTGTATGATGATGCCAGCTTGCTCTTTTATGAAGCGTAAAGATTAAGAAGACTCAATGGAGTTTATATTATTTCATGGAAATTTTGCGGCTCTACCCTTCTATACTCTTCACGGGGGCCCCTCGCGAAATGGGCTTTTGTCCCTTGAAAAAGGTCTCTTTTAAAGAATCATTTCAAATTCCAAGAGCTGTTACAGTCTTTTGAACGCATCAAATGAATGATGGTGCTAGCTTATTTTTTTCCATATATTCACAATACATTGAAATGCTCCATTCAAACATCCCTTTAGCAAAATAAAGCACATTGTCTCTTAAATTTTTTCACGCAATTATTTCTTTCATGCGCCCCTCTCGTCTCCATTTGATAAATCTCCTTGTACTTTCTCAGCATCCCATCACCTTTTTTCTCAGTGCAACCTTTTTGTAATTTGTCAGTTTTTAACTTTTAGATTGACTTTCGGTTTATTTTTCTTATGTTTTAGAATTATTCTAAAGTGCAGAGGTACAGAAAATGTTGAGATCGTTTTTTTCATTTGTACAACGTAAAGCTCTGTCCTTTCGTTCAGCACAAAACGTGATACTTAAAGCGCTCAAAATAAAAGAGCAACATGCGGCGCTCTATTTAAAATATGCAAAAGCTCTAGAACCTTATTCCTCTAAAGAAGCCGCGGTTTTTACCGCCATGGGGCTTCAAGAGCTTAAAAATTATCAGCAACTTTTGTGCCTTTCTTGCCATAATCGTGCAAACACTATCGGTTCATTATGTGACAGAACTTCTCTTGTGAAAGGCAAGAGCCGCCATCCCTCCCAAAAAACAACAGCGGCAAATCACACCATAAAAAAACCTTCGAAAACGCAAAGACAAACACTTTTGACTTGGATTCAACCAGGTCTTGCAGGATTAATGGATGGCTCTGTCTCCACCCTTGCCCCCATTTTTGCCGCAGCTTTTGCCACGGGAGACACGCATCAAACTTTTTTGATAGGGCTCTCAGCTTCAATTGGTGCGGGACTTTCAATGGGTTTCACAGAAGCAGCCCATGATGACGGAAAATTATCAGGGCGTGGTTCGCCATTAAAAAGAGGTCTTGCCAGCGGCATTATGACAACATTAGGAGGACTAGGTCATACTCTTCCCTATTTGATCAACTCTTTTTATGTAGCGACAATTATTGCTTTTATCATTGTTTTTTTCGAACTAGGTGCCATCGTCTGGATTCAGAACAAATACATGTCCACTCCCTTTTGGCGCGCCTCTTTACAGGTCATCATTGGTGGTGCTCTGGTTTTTGCCACGGGTATTCTTATCGGTAGTATCTAAAAAATCTTATCTGTAACCATAATTTAGATCTCAAATAAGCGCATGCCCCTAGGCATAAGCCATCCTTGATGATGCCATTATTGAAAAATGCCATTGATAATGTTAGGTGGTGTTGTGGAATATTTTAAGTCAGTAAGAGATGATAAGCAAGCTCTGGGGACAACCTATATCCACACACCTTTATCGACTTGGTTTTATAGATATCTTTTGTTAAAGTATCATTTTCTTCTAGACCTCATATTTTGGAAATGCCTCGATCATGTCGCACACTGAAACCAACGCCCCTCTAAACAATCATCCTGTCTCTTCTCAATCTTCACATGCCCAGACTTTATTTGTTCAGCGTCTTGCACACGGACAAGGTTTAGAACTTCCTTGCTACGCGACAGCGGGTTCTGCGGGTCTTGATCTACGGGCAGCAATTGGAGAAGAAGAAACGCTTGTTCTTACCCCTGGGCAGCGGGCACTTATTCCAACAGGTCTCATTTTTCATTTATCACTTGGGTTTGAAGCACAAATACGTCCACGCTCTGGCTTAGCCTTAAAACACGGCATTACATGCCTCAACACTCCAGGAACAATTGATAGTGACTACCGTGGTGAAGTCAAAGTCCTTCTTATCAATTTAGGCCAAGAAGACTTTTCCATCCAACGGGGCATGCGCATTGCCCAAACAGTCATCGCCCCCGTATCTCAAGTTAATGTTTGCACCATTGAACCAGAGCAAAATACCCAAAGCCATATAGAGAGCCGTGGAACAGGAGGTTTTGGTTCAACGGGACACACTTAAGAAGCTCTGAAAAATCGCTACTCTCAAAATAACACACATACTTATTCCAACCACTCTTTCACTGGAAATTCTTTGAGCTTTTAAAATGCAGAGGGAATGCGCATTTGCTTTCAAAGTTTTTTCACTAAACGCACCTATAAACAAGCATCTCTCAATTACGTCTCGTGCGCTATACAAAACTTCATTATCACCAGATACCCCTCCCCCATAACAAAAACATTGGCATTAAACATTGAGAGCTCACACACCGCTGGTAATGTCGACAATCTATACATCATATTGATTTATAATAATAATGAATTGTCTTGCAACTTAAATGAGAAATCTCAATACTGTAAGATTGTTTCATGGCAAGCCTATTTATATTAAATCAATCAAAAGCATGTTTCTCACATTCCAAACGTGGCTAGCATGCAGATAAAAACTGAAAAAATGCCTACAATAAATAGCACTATCACAACATTGGGAAAAAATATAAATACGATAATGGTGCTCGCTTGCTCTTTTGTTAAGCATAAAGATGGTGATGTTTGATAGGTTTTTTATTATGTTACGGGGGCTTTAACGTTGTACCATTTATGAACATCGCCGCAAAAAAGGCTTTAAGATGTATTAAGACACACAACAATCGCCCTTGGCTATTTTTCTTGATCGCACCTCTTGCGGCAAGATGAGTAGAGCTTAATCCTAAAAAAAACGATTCAATATATGAACCCCCTGCATAATATCAAACCCATGCGTATTTGGTTTAATAAATCCACGGAACCCTCATCAATTTCACTCTACGACTTTGAGTAATATGCTTTGCTTCCTGCAACAAAGGCTGTTTTTTATCACTAATCAGAGACATCAGCTGGAATATTAGCGTTTCCCGCAGGGCTCGTTGTTACGGCATCCACACGCCCCACAACGTTACCACCCGCTCCATCGACAACAGCATCCGCTACCCCTGTTGTTTTATTATTGATCTCACCTCTTGAGACAAGATTGGTAGAGTTTTGCAATCCTACAAGACCGATTTTATTATATCCAGCCATGCGTATTTGATTTAATAAATCGATGACAGTACCATAATCAATTTCGCTATCCGCTTTGATTAAAATTTTTGCCTCTAAATTTTGCGTAGTTTCCCTCAACAAAGCTTCTCTCAAAGCTGCTTGTTCTACAAGATGATCACCAATGTAAAGAGAACGATCTTTTTGCAACGTAACATAAAGAGGTTCATCAGACTGAACCACTGAAGGTGCTTGAATTATAGAAGGAAGCTGAACGGAAATGACAGACGTTGCCAAAGGCGCTGCAACCATAAAAACAATAAGCAACACCAATACAACATCAATAAAAGGGGTCACATTGATTTCACTTTGCAACCCACTCTCGTCTATATCCCAATCATTATTAAGGCTTGCTTTCATTTTTTATGACTTTTCTGTTGTCTTTGTCTATCAAGTTCACGGCTCAAGAGCCTTTCAAGAGCAGCAGCGATATCGCCTAAATCACTGCGATAACCACTCAAAGCACGCATAAGGCTATTATACATAACAACGGCGGGAATAGCCACAAAAAGCCCAACAGCCGTTGCGAATAAAGCTTCAGCAATTCCAGGCGCCACCACATCAAGTCGCGTTGTTTGAGACTGAGCAATCCCAATAAAAGAGTTCATAATTCCCCAAACAGTTGCAAAAAGACCAACAAAAGGAGCAATTGCGCCAATAGTTGCAAGAACAGCACTTCCACATGCAACACGGCGTGTAGCAGCCAGCAAGCAGCGTGACAAAAGTGAATGAACCCTTTCTTTTAAACCTTCATGAACATCGCGAACCCTAGCATCACGAACATCGCGGGAAACATCTTCATATTGATTGCTCTCCTCATAAAAGAGAATATCTTCAATCGTTTGTGCCCTTTCCCCTGTACTGGTTTTTTCACCAGAGCTTTCGTTTATCCCTTCAGGAGCAGAAAAATGAACCTGTTGTGCAGAAAGATACACCTCTTTAAGGACTTCTTTGAGAAAAAATACACCAGCCCCTTTGCTTTCTTTCAAGCTAGCTGCCAAACGCGTAAGAGTCTGAGCATTTAGAACCAATTGAAGTTCATGACGTACTCTTCGTTTTACCAAAGTGATCTCAACAATTTTCACAAAAGCAATTGTCCAAGACACAAGTGAAGCAAGTAACAAAATAATGATAACCGCTTTCACCACCCAATCAGCAGCCATAAACATAGAAAGAGGAGAAAAATCATGCGTTGTCACTACAGCAGACATATTATCTAAAGGTACTGTTTCAGATTCCATTTTTATCTCACATTCTTGTGCTCTTATCTTTATTTATGAGCTGGGTCGTCACCCCGCATAGCATCACTGTTCCAAAATGCCACGACCCTTTTAACGTCACTTGTGTATTCCTCTTAAGAAAGAAAACTTGATAAATCAAGTATAGTTTTATTCCACAAGCTCTCTCTTAATTCTAAAGAAATCACTCAAGAAATTTTTCTCTAACAATTCAACAAGTTTATCTTACTCAATCAATTTATTGCATAAATTAGGCAAAATGATAAAGTTACAAGAAATATCGCATATAATATTTTCATTTATAAGAATAATTTATCATCATTCCTGTTAAATGAATTCCTCATATCGCAAAGCTTCTTTCATTTCAGCGGCTCTTTTAAATCCAACAAAATATTTGCTTACATGAAACAAGCAGCAAAAATATCATAAAACTCTTGAAGAAAAGGATACGCACATCTCTAAAAGCCCGTGCACTGAAATACCTCTCCTATCCTAAAATAAAAATATACCTTTTTTAAAAAAAGAACTATCGCAATATCTTAAACTGACCAAAAGTATAATGGGAGAGCGCGTGTTGCCCCCAAATACATAGAGAACAAAGAGCCGCAATATCATTTCTTTTTCTTTGCTTCAAAAACATAAAAATGACATTATTTCTGCCGCAAACTCACAATAACCATGTTTTTTACCTGTCACAAGCCTAAAAAATAAACCTCAACACGCTTTTAAAAAACTTTTATAAAAACTGTGCCATGAGAAACTGAAGAATGGTGCTAAATTCTTGCAAAAGCATAAGACAATTTTTAACAAATGCGACCCTTTACAGACAGAGCATATCGTATAGGAAAGATTTATTTTATCAAAAACAGTTTTAAATTCGACAAAATGAAAGGAACCAAAAAAAGCTTTTGGCGTTACTCAAGCAGTGAAAATTTTCACTCCAATGCAAATGATCACTATGAACACACCAATACAAATATAATGAATCAAGAGGGAAAAATACCATGGCCCATAATAAAACAACACAGCACGATAAATCAGCCGTAGAAAAAGACCAACAAAAAGACCTACAAGGACAATTAGAAAAGTTACGCACTGAAATTTCAGGGATTACCTCAACCCTAACAGATCTTGGTGCAAACAAATTCAACGCCGCCAAAGACAAAGCAGAAAAACTATATCACTCAGCGAAAGAAAGTGGTGAAGACATGATGTCTCAAGCAAAAGATAAAATCAGTGATCTTGAACAAACCATGAATCAATGCGTTCGCAAAAATCCTGGCAAAAGCGTTTTGTTTGCCGCAGGGGTTGGTTTTATTCTTTCTCAATTACTACGTCGTTAAGCAATGCATAAGTTTATCGCTCCTCTTTTAAACCATCTTGTCGGTGGAGGGCTTAAAAGCACAGTCAAGCAAGTACGCCTTCAAGCAATTTTCTATGGGTTTATTGGCATTTCATTCTTCATGTCTTTGCTTTTTTTATGTACCATCGGTTTTATTGCGTTATGTTCTGTTATGAAGCCTCTTGCCGCCGCTAGTATCATGTTTTTAATTTGTCTTTCTCTTGCGGGATTAGGTCTTATTATCAGTCGCATTCTCAAAACTTATCAACGCTATGACCAACAAAAAAAGACAGAAGAACAACGCCATAAACTCATGACAGATGCGACCGTTTCCAGCCTTGCAGCTCTCAGTCAACATCTCCCTTTTGCCAAATTGAGTGTTCCCATTCTCGGACTTGCAACTTATTTTCTGTGGAAAAAAGATAAAAAAGACCGCTTTTCAGAGTAAAATATGTAAAACTGTCACTCTAAATCCCCCCTCTCAATGTGCTTTCTTTTATGACAAAAGAAAGCACATTTTTTCCTCATAGTTTCTTTAGCTTCTTCAAGTTCCTGAAAAGAAATCCCCTTCATTTTGGTTAAAATTTCCATAGAACCGCTACACTCTCTTTCAGATTGCAACCCATGTTTCATGAACATGGCAACATGAGGCAAAGCTTGCGTTAGAAGTCCTAGTTTAATTTGAAGCAATGTAGTATTTTTTTAAGAAGAGATAGTTTATTTCTGCCTCTCTTTATATTTTCATAAGCCTTTTTTTCATGACCAAAGGTCACGTCATCGATTTGAATTTATTCATATTTTTCTGAACACTCATGTTTGTTACAATGACTATTTTGTTTAGGGGAAAAAACGCGCTCTCCCATAGCGCTGTAGTAAACAACCTATAGGATTATTTTAAACACAACAAATTTCCATAACGAACGTTGTCCACCAAGGAGTGCGTGGATTATAATTAACTTTTTTCTGATAAGATTTGCAGTAGAATATTGTCTTGATTTTTAAATAGCGCTTAAGAGGACGCTTTATCAATAATGGTCAATGGGATTATAGCTCCCATGATCTCTTCGCCAATCTTCTGGTTGTTGAAATTGGCTCGACCATAAACCGTTTTGTGCTTTTTGAGCAGCAGATTGTAGAGTTTTATAGTCTGCTGGGGATGGAAAATGATGCTGATCTTTTGTCAACACCATCAACCCTTCTGCCAGCCCCAAACGTGCCAGATCAACCCCATCTACAAAACATTGTGCATAATGAACCTGTTGAATGACACGTGCTTGCCGACAAGTAACATTTTTATCGATTGTTTTTGAGACAAGCCAAGCAGTAACAAAAGCACCACATGGCCACTTAACTCCGTTGCGTAAGGCAAATTGCCTCATTTCACAGCTTTCCACACCATATAAGCGGATATCACGGATAATCTTTTTTCTCCATCCATCATCCACGAGCGTGATCATTTTAAAGGTCACACCACTTGTGACCTGTATAGCACCGGAATAGACCGGCACATTTTCTTCATAAAATTGTGATGCGATTGGTTCTGGATGCAATACCACATTTTGTTGGCTTGCGTCTTGTTGGTTTGCATAATCTATCAATTGTGACTTCGGATTTTGAACGGGGTTTTCTATTGTCTTTTCTGTTCCTTTTAAAAAAGAATTTTGAGTAAGTTGTTCATTATTTTTAATTAAATAAAAGTATCCTAAAATAATAATACAAATTAAGACAATATATTTAGGCGCTGCTCGAAGATGTTTTAAAATTATCATTTTGAATATTACTGTATTTTATTGTTCATTAAATAATAAAAGATTAAATATTGTTAATTTATCGATAGAAAAATTTATTTTTTTCATTTATATGATTCCCGATTAATATTTTGAATATTAATTTTACGATCAACTTAAACATAAAGCGGGGAATTTTTCATGAAAAACATGAATAATTTGTTCAGTTGTGAACATACCTTACAAAAAACTACTCTATCCAACACACAAAAGAAATGGTTAACAGCAGCATTGATGCTGTTTATTGCCTTCATCGCACTGAGTGAGCCAGCATTTGCCGCAGGTGACTTTGGAAAAGTTGAAACTGCTCTTGATCAATTAGTCAAAGCTTTAACAGGAAACATTGCAAAATCGATTGCAACCATTGCGGTTGCTGGTATTGGGCTTGCATGGATTGCTGGTTATGTTGAAATGCGTAAAGCTTTCTTTGTTTGTGTTGGCATCGGCATTGTTTTTGGTGCACCACAAATCGCATCAATGTTTATGTCTTAATTCGCTTGACTCTAGCCTTTCAAAGCCATGAAAGAGCACGACAAGCTAACAGAAGATACGTTATTTCTTGCTTGCACACGCCCTGCAATGATTGCGGGCGTGACGGTGGAAGCTATGGGATTAAATGCGATAGGAACGATGATGTTGTTCATTATGACAGGCAATATTTTTCTTATCACCTTTGGTGTGATGCTGCATTTCATATTCAAGGAAATCCTAAAGCATGACCATAACAAATTTCGTATTCTTCTGACATGGCAAAAGACATCTATTTTTGCCAGAAATTCGAGTCTATGGGGTGGGGGAAGTATTTCTCCATTACGATTAATTCGTAATTATGAGGAATTATAATGAATAGAACAGAGCGCAAACGTGAAAAGCAGCCAGAGGCGATCATTCCTTACGTGCGCCATGTCAACAAACACATCATTGCGCTGGATTCACGCGCTCTCATGAGCGTTATTAAACTTGAAGGGATTAACTTTGAGACAGCGGATATTATTGATCTGAATGTGCTTCACGAACAACTCAATAATCTTTTTAAAAACATAGCGGATGAACGGATAGCGCTTTATAGCCATATTATCAGAAAGCGTGAAACGATTTATCCGGATGGGACTTTCAGATCGGCATTTGCCAAGCAATTAGATGATAAATATCGCGAGCGGATGGTTTCACAGGAGCTTTATCGCAATGATCTTTATCTTTCGATTTTGTGGAATCCACACGTTGATCAAACGGATAAATTAGTGGAGTTTTTCAAACGTTTAGGCAAAGCCAAGCAAGAAAAGACAGAAGTTGATGCAGAGTCCATTCGCAAGCTTGAAGATATTACCACAGATCTTATTCAAAATTTAGAGCGTTATGGTGCAAGAAGACTGAGCCTTTATGAACATGAAGGTAATATTTATTCGCAGCAAAGTGAGTTTATCCACCAATTGGTGGGAGGTCGTCGTGAACGGATCCCTCTCACATGGGGGACGATAGCTTCGACTGTTTACTCAGACCGTCTCATTTTTGGGAAAGAGATCATAGAAATACGCACCGAGGCGGCACAGCGGTTTGCGGGCATGTTTGGTTGGAAAGAATATCCAGCAAAAACCAGGGTAGGCATGGCGGATGGTTTGCTCACCCTTCCCTTTGAGTTTATTTTCACCCAATCTTTTGTTTTCAAGAGCAAAAACATTGCCAAGCAAATTATGGGGCGCAAACAAAACCAAATGGTCAATGCAGGAGACCGTGCGGGCTCACAAATTATGGAACTTGATGATGCGCTTGATGATCTTGAATCCAATCGTTTTGTTTTAGGGGAGCATCATTTATCATTGGCAGTTTTTGCTGATACGCCGCAAGAATTAGCGGATAATCTTGCCAAAGCGCGTTCTCGTCTTACAGATGGTGGGGCTGTGATTGCGCGGGAAGATTTAGGGTTAGCGGCGGCTTGGTGGGCACAATTGCCTGGCAATTATGCTTATCGCACCCGCTCTGGTGCAATAACAAGCCGCAATTATGCAGCGCTTTCTCCATTTCATTCTTTTCCGGTTGGAAAAATAGATGGCAATGTGTGGGGACCAGCGGTAGCCTTGATGAAAACCTCTGCTGGTTCACCGTTTTATTTTAACTTTCACTTTGGTGATTTAGGCAATACGTTTGTTTGTGGTCCCTCTGGTTCTGGGAAAACGGTTATTGTCAATTTTCTTTTAGCGCAACTTCAAAAGCATGATCCCAATATGGTCTTTTTTGATAAAGATCGGGGTGCAGAACTTTTTGTCAGAGCGGGTGGCGGCACTTATATGCCCTTGAAGAATGGTAGACCGACAGGCATAGCACCGCTAAAAGGCTTAGACTATAACAATCCAGCAGATAGAGTTTTTTTACGCCAATGGATTATAAAGCTTGTTTCATCTGAAGATCAAAAGATCAGTGAATCAGAAAGACAAGATATTACGGCGGCTGTTGACCAGCTTGCCTTGTTGCCAAAAGAACAACGGACGATCTCTGCCTTACAAATGTTTTTTGACACCACGCATAGGGAGGGGATATCGGGTCGTTTAGAAAGATGGTGTAAAGGCAATGCCTTAGGGTGGGTTTTTGACAATCCTGATGACGACATTGGCATTGATGCAAAATTTATTGGTTATGACATGACGGATTTTTTAGACAATAATGAAATTCGTCCACCATTGATGATGTATCTTTTTCATAGAATTTTATCTCTGATTGATGGGCGTCGTATTATCATTGTCATTGATGAATTTTGGAAAGCCTTAGAGGATGATTCCTTTAAAGCCTTTGCGCAAGACAGGCTGAAAACTATCCGTAAACAAAATGGTTTGATGTTGTTTGCAACGCAATCTCCCAAAGATGCGATCAATTCGACTATTGCTCACACCATTATAGAGCAATGCCCCACACAAATTTATTTCCCTAATCAAAAGGGCAATCATGGGGATTATGTAGAAGGGTTTAAATTATCAGACAGAGAATTTAACCTGATACAATCAGAATTAAGCCGTGAGTCACGGCGTTTTCTCATCAAACAAGGACAAAGTTCAGTTGTAGCAGAACTAAATTTACGCGGCTTTGATGATGAAATAGCCATTTTAAGTGGCACCACCAAGAATATTGAACTCCTAGAGACCATTATGGATGAAGTTGGACAATCTCCAGAAAAATGGCTTCCTATTTTTCAAGAAAGGTCAAAGCAATGAAAAAACTTTTATTGGCAACAGCCGTCTATGCAGCTTCATTTGGCTTTCAAACAAATGCCTTTGCCATCGTGGTATTTGATCCCACAGCTGTTGGACAAATAATGAAACAAGTCCAGCAAGGCACACAACAGCTTGGCAAATTGCAAGAACAAATTCAACAAGGCAAACAACAGCTTGACCAATTAAAGAGCCAACTCGATCAAGCGAAACAATTATATAACTCCCTAAATGTCAAGCCTGACATTTCGGGATTGAAAGACATGTTTAACAAGCAAGGGAGCAGTGGCGCCCTCCCTTCTGACTTTAACCACTTTCAACAATCGATGGGCAGCGGTGGTGGCGGCGGCGGCGGCAGCAAAAACACGCAAAAATGGCAAGAAGAACTTAAATACAAAGAGCCCGCGGGGGACGCAGACTCAAAAGAGGCAGTAGATGCTTTTTACGCACAGGAAGTAAAAAAAGCCGAACAGCGCGTAGTAGGACAAGCAGCCAAAGGACAAGACGTCTACGAAGAAGCCAGTGAAACACAAAAAAAAATTACCAAGCTCCTTGACGAACTTGGAAGTACTGAAGATGCGGGTAAAATTCAAGGCATTCAAGCACAATTAGCAGCGGTACAAGCAGACCTCCAAACAAAAATACTACAAATGCAAGCTGCCATGATGATTCAACAAGCAGAAGAAAAAGCGGCAGAAAGACGTGAAATGGAAGAATTTAAAGCACGAACCAAAGCTTTGGCCCAAAAAATGCGTGGTCAATAAAGAGTAAAAAAGAGGGGATTGAATATGAACAAGATCATCATAACAACATTGCTACTTTGCACAGGGCTCATCACAGCTGGTTGTGAAAAAACCTACAGCGTAGAAGAACTTAAAAAAAATAAAAAACTGATGGAAGAAGTATTAGTGAAATGTTTGACGTCAGGGGATTTGAATTCGAAAAATTGTAAAAATGCAGAGCAAGCTGAATTTGAAAACCGTAAAAATTGGAAAGGCTTTGGCTCTACAAATGACGATAAACAAGAATCTGAAAAGAAACAGGACAATAAATAATGAATAAAGTTCTCATAACAACATTGCTACTTTGCACAGGGCTCATCACAGCTGGTTGTGAAAAAACCTATAGCGTAGCAGAATTTAAAAAAGATAAAACATTGATGGAAGAGTGGAATGCTAAATGTGGATTCGCAGGAACTGCCAAAAATTGTGAAAACTTAAGATTAGCACAACTTGAACTTCAAAAGGAATATTACCATAACCTTGCAAATGAACTTCTTGAAGATAATCAAGAACAAAAAGAGTCCGAAAAACAACAGGACAGTCATTAATCATGAATAAAGTTCTCATAACAACATTGCTACTTTGCACAGGGCTCATCACAGCTGGATGTGAAAAAACCTATAGCGTCGCAGAATTTAAAAAAGATGAAAAATTACGCCTAGAATGGGATGCTAAATGTGGATTTGCAGGGACTTCAAAAAATTGTGAAAACATGCGGTTAGCATTTTTAGAACTTCAAAAAGAATATGAAGCAAAAGCAGCAGAAAGAAGTCGTAAAATTGAAGAAGAAAATCGTAAAAGAGAAGAAGAAGATATAGCTGAAATGAGAGCCAGACTTAAAAAAATGGAAGCTAACACTAAAAAAAAATTAGAAGAACAAAGAGCAAAGCGACGTGCTGAAGAAGAACAGGAAGCAAAAGAGCGCGCGGCAGAAGAACAACAAAATAACCATTAAGACATAATGAAGAGCGGAGCATCTCAATGGCAGTAGAAAGCAAAGGCATATTTTCTTATATCGACAATATGTTGATGGAGCCCCTTACAAAGACAATGGATAGCACCATTACACATCGCTATTGCGCTTTAGCTGCTCAACTTAAAGAACCTTACAGACTATACAATAGATTTATGGCAAGATTATGTCTGTGCTCTAGATTTATCATCACTGGTTATAAAAACCGATAACACAAGCAGAATTTAAAGATTGTGCTCAAAACTTGTAAAACTGAAAGGAAGAAGGGGAAATATTGATGAATAAAGTTCTCATAACAACATTGCTGCTTTGCACAGGGCTCATCACCGCTGGATGTGAAAAAACTTACAGCGTCGCAGAATTTAAAAAAGATAAAAATTTACGCTTCGAGTGGGATGCGAAATGTGGATTTGCAGGAACTTCAAAAAATTGTGAAAACATGCGGTTAGCATTTTTAGAACTTCAGAAAGAGTATGAAGCAAAAGCAGCAGAAAGAAGTCGTAAAATTGAAGAAGAAAATCGCAAATCAATGGAAAAATTGAAAGCTAAAATGGAAGCCGATCGTGCAAGAATGAGAGCTGAGACTCAAAAAATTCTCGAAAAACAAAGAGCGGAAACACTCGCTGAAGAAGAACGAAGAGCAAAAGAGCGCGCGGCAGAAGAACAAAATAACCATTAATACACGATAAATAGCGGAGCATCTAAATGGCAATAATAACCAAAGGCGTATTTACTGACATAGACAATATGTTGATGGAGCCCCTTACAAAAACAATGGATAGCGCCATTACACATCGCTATTGCGCTTTAGCTGCTCAACTTAAAGAACCTTACAGATTATACAATAGATTTATGGCAACATTATGTCTGTGCCCTAGATTTATCATCACTGGTTATAAAAACCGATAACACAAGCATAATTTAAAGATTGTGCTCAAACCTCAAAAACTGAAAGAAAGAAGGGGAAATATCGATGAATAAAGTTCTCATAACAACATTGCTACTTTGCACAGGGCTCATCACGGCTGGCTGTGAAAAAACCTATAGCGTCGCAGAATTTAAAAAAGATGAAAAATTACGCCTAGAGTGGGATGCGAAATGTGGATTTGCAGGAACTTCAAAAAATTGTGAAAACATGCGGTTAGCATTCTTAGAACTTGAGAAAGAACGTCAGGCAAAAGCTAAAGAAATATGGAACGCTACATTTGGGATAAAAGAGCGTGCTGAGGAAGAACAAAAAGCAAAAGAACAAAATAATAATTAAATTATAAAAATACACAACGAATAGCGAAGTATCTAAATGGCAATAGTAACCAAAGGCGTATTTTCTTATATCGACAATATGTTAATGAATCCCATTACAAAAACAATGGATAACATCTATTGCGCTTTAGCTGCTCAACTTAAAGAACCTTACAGACTATACAATAGATTTATGGCAAGATTATGTCTGTGCTCTAGATTTATCATCACTGGTTATAAAAACCGATAACACAAGCAGAATTTAAAGATTGTGCTCAAAACTTGTAAAACTGAAAGGAAAAAGGGGAAATATTGATGAATAAAGTTCTCATAACAACATTGCTACTTTGCACTGGAATTATCGCTGCTGGCTGTGAAAAAACCTATAGCGTTGCAGAATTTAAAAAAGATGAAAAATTACGCCTAGAGTGGGATGCGAAATGTGGATTTGCAGGAACTTCAAAAAATTGTGAAAACATGCGGTTAGCATTTTTAGAACTTCAGAAAGAATATGAAGCAAAAGCAGCAGAAAGAGAGCGTGAAGATGATGAAAAGTTTCAAAAAATGATTAGAGATTCCGAAGCTGAAATGAGAGCCAGAATTAAAAAAATGAGAGCTGAGAATGAAAAATTCCGAGCTGAACAAAAAGCAAAAGAACGCGCTGAAGAAGAACGAAGAGCAAAAGAGCGCGCGGCAGAAGAACAACAGAATAATAATTAAGACATAATGAAGAGCGGAGCATCTCAATGGCAGTAGAAAGCAAAGGCATATTTTCTTATATCGACAATATGTTGATGGAGCCCCTCACAGAGACAATGGATAAAGTCATTAACAACCTCTCATCAAGCTTAGGTGCTCCGCTTAAGCTATCTTGTACAATTTACATTATATTTATGGGCTACAATATCATCTATGGGCGCTCTTCCATGCCCTTATGGGAATTTATAGTAACAACTTTCAAACTCGGCATCGTTGTTTCACTTGCCACAAATGCTGCTCTTTATAATGAGTGGGTCAGTGGTATATTTTTCCATGATCTGCCGAATGCCATTTCAAATGTCACACAAGGAGCACATGTGGATCGAAATGTATGGGACAATATGATAAACAAAGCTGGAGCACAGGTTTTGGACGCAGCAAACCAGTACACAGGTCTGACTCAAATGGGGATGTTTATTGCGACATGGATTGCTGGTTTTATCTGCCTAGTTGCTGCTATCTTATTTTGTCTAGTCGGTTTTGTTGTTTCATTATTTGCTAAATTGGGTTTGTTTCTTGTCATATCAATAGGACCACTCTTCATAAGCCTCTATATATTTTCCTCAACCAGAAAATTCACAGAAGCATGGTTAGGGCAAGTTGCAAACTTCATCATTTTATATGTGTTAGTCGTGCTGCTTGGTGGTTTATATGTCAAGATTTCAATGGACGTTTTTTCAGAAGGTATTAAAAATATCTTCACTACTTTAATTCAGTTCTTGGTTGTTGGTATTGGTGGTATTCACCTTTTCCTCAGACTCCCTGATATCGCATCAGCTTTAGCCTCTGGGGGGGCTTCTCTTACAGGATCAGGACCAGTCGCTAAAACAACGGCTCAACTAAGTGGACGAGCTGCTAATGCAGCAACAAGGGGCATTAAAAAATTAGCATCACTATTAAAAAAGGTCTAAGTTCAAATGCGGGAATTTAAAAAAATTGGGGTCATCTTACCATTTCTCTTTCTCAGTGGCTGTGTGTCTTCACCAAACACACTGAAGTCACTCCCAAAGTGTGATGGATATTCTAAACGTCCACTCAACAGATCAATGTGGAATTGGGAAGGGAAAAAACCCACGCCCACGCCCATTATCATCAGTAACAACACCCCTTCACCCCTAAAAGAAGGGAAGCTGGAAATGCTTCTGGCACAAAAATTAACGGATGAAGAAATCAAATCCTACAAAGATTGCGGAAAAAAGGCATGAAAGAAAAAGATGTAGAACAATATATTGCCGAAGCGCGCTCGTTTGATCAAGATCGCATGCTCGCCTCACGCCGCACCACCCGCGTCTCTCTTGCCATTGCCGGCATAGCCGTTGCAGTTGCAATAATGTCTTCTCTCGCGGTCATCACCCTCACACCCCTTAAAACCGTGGAACCTTTTGTCATCCGTGTGGACAATTCAACCGGCATCACCGAAGTTGTGGAAGCCTTAAAAGAAGGTCCCACCAATGTCGACGAAGCAATCACACGCTACTTTGCTGCAAAATATGTCCGCTCCCGTGAAGGCTTCACCACAGAAGAAACACAACACAACTTCCAAACAGTCTCCCTCCTCTCTTCTTCTGAAGAACAGGAAAGATTTGCCAGCTGGTATGGAGCAAGAAATCCCCAAAGTCCTCAAATTCTCTATAAAAACGCCACCGTTACAATAACAATAAAATCAATCTCCTTTATCAATGACGATGTTGCCCAAGTGCGTTACTACAGAACCATTCATGACAACGACAACAACAAAGAATTCATCACCCACTGGGTTGCAACACTTACCTTTGAATATATCAATGCCCCTATCTCTGTCCAAAACCGTTTGATAAATCCTCTAGGGTTTATTGTTAATGAATATAGAACCGATCCGGAAGTGGTCAACTGATCATGACAAAAAAAATTCTTTTTCTCATTCTTAACATCGCTATTACCCTTTCTTTAACGCCTAGCCATGCCAGTATTTTTCCCACCCGTGCGCCAAGCGATAGCCGCATTCGCTTTATCAAATATGATGCCTATAATGTCACAAAAATTATTGGCTCCATACGCTCATCGGTACAAATAGAATTTTCTCCCAATGAAGAAATTGCCCATGTGGCAATTGGCAACAGCGTTGCATGGGAAGTCGCCCCCGCTGGCAATATTCTTTTCCTCAAAGCGCGGGAAGTCCAACCCATTACCAATCTCCAAGTCGTCACCACAAAGCTTGATGGCTCAAAGCGCTCCTATCAATTTGAACTGATGGTCAAAGATGGAGAAATTTCATCTGGACAAGAAACATATTTCCTTGTGAAATTTCGCTACCCACAAGAAGAAGCAGAACAAAGAAGACTCGCAGCCCTTATGCGACAAGAAAAACAACAAGCCCAGCGCATTGATAATGTCTTCAACGCTTCTGAAACCTACGGACCTCGCAATTGGGCTTACACCGCTCAAGGCTCTATCACGCTCGAACCCTCCTCCGTTTATGACAATGGCAAAACCACAACATTTACATTTCCAGACAACCAAGAAATCCCTGCCATTTATATTGTCAGCAATGACGGTACAGAATCGCTGGTTCCCAAAACCACAAGAGGCAACATGGTTATTGTCCATGCCATTAGCGCACGCTTCACCCTAAGACAGGGAAAAAACGTCCTATGCGTCTTTAACGAAGCCTATCAACCAAAAGGCACAAATCCAAATACCGGAACAACCTCACCATCTGTTGAACGTAAAATTGCATCAGATCTTTAAATAAGCGGGAATTGAAGGGGACAACACATGAGTGATAAACCAATCATCGAAGATCGCGGATCTATTGGGGATGGCAAAAACAATAGCGCCAAAACCGCTGGCAAAAAAATAGTTGTCGCAATCGCCTGTATAGGAATCTGCGGCTATGTGCTCTGGAACATCTTATCCACCCCCACAGAACAAAAAGACACCGCAAAAGCTCATAAAAAACAAGCACAAAACTTTCACAATTCCCTCGCCCCTTTAGAGATCGCGCCCTCTGACCCGCGTGCAAACATAGCACCAATAACCTTACCACCCCCACAACCACTCGCACAAGAACCCAAAAAAGATGACCCACTACTTGATGCCGCAAGACGCGCCCCTGTTTTAGCTTTTGCCAAAGGTTCTAAATCTCAATTAAAAGACATTGTCAACACGACTCTCAACCCCCTTGAAAAATTCCATGCCCTCGAAAATCTCGCGAATGCGCAAAATTCTCCTGCCCTTCAAGACACACAAAATTTTGCGACCCTATTAAAGCCTACCAAAACAGAAGAAACAAAAGCAAAACTCATCGGCAATAGAAACTTTATCATCGCCATGGGAACCTCTATTCCCTGTATCTTAGAAACCGCATTAAACAGTGAGCAACCAGGCTTTGCAAGCTGCATCATCAACCGTGATATCCTCTCTGACAATGGGCGCGTTGTTTTGCTTGATAAAGGAACCCAAGTGATTGGCGAATACCGCGGAGGGATAAAACAAGGTCAATCTCGCCTCTTTGTGCTCTGGACAAGAGCAAAAACCCCAACCGGTGTCATCATCGACCTTGCCTCACCCGCAACCGACAGTTTAGGCAGAGCCGGTTTTGATGGCAACATCAACACCCATTGGTGGGAACGCTTTGGCTCTTCCCTTTTACTCACCGTTATTGATGGTGCCACAACAGTTTTAACAAATAAAATAGTAGGCAATTCCAATAAAGAAGGTTCAAACAACTCTGGAGGCGGCGGTTTTGAAGGCGCAAACAACACTGGAAAAGAGTCCGCCAGTATTGCCCTTGAAAATCAAATCAATATTCCTCCTACCTTAGAAAAATTTCAAGGCGAACTGGTCAACATCTTTGTAGCAAAAGATCTCGATTTTTCCTCTGTCTATAAACTAGTCGTAAAGAGCAAAAGAAACCGCTCTACTCCCAGCTATTCCTTTTTTCATTAAGCCAATAAAGTCACATTATGCCATCAGCAAAAAATGCAGAACGCGCCTCCATCGTCTTAACAAAATTAAAGATCTTAGATGACTTCCTCAATGATGAAAATTTATTTGAAATTGTTGTCAATCGCCCAGGCGAAGTAATTGTTGAGGGTCCCAATGGTTGGCAAACCCACATCTTAAAAGAACTAACCTACAGCGAACTAGAAGGGATTGCAAAAGTTGTTGCTGCCTACACAACACAAAAAATCAGTGTAGAAAACCCCGTTCTCTCCGCAACACTGCCAAACAACGAACGCATACAAATTGTTATGCCTCCAGCAGTTGCTGCCAATACCATTAGCATGACCATTCGTAAACCTTCATCACGCACTTTTTCTCTTGAAAGTTTACATGAAAACAATCTGTTTTCTGTCGCCCAAAACACCAGTTTCACACCCACGCAACAAATGACAGAACGGTTATCCGAACTCTCTGATACAGACAAAGAGCTAACAGATCTCTTTATCGCCAAAGACTTTTGCAACTTTTTAGAAAGAGCCGTTATTACACAACAAAATATCTTAATATCGGGAAAAACCGGTTCCGGGAAAACAACCCTCTCCAAAGCTTTGATTGCAAAAATCCCTGACTATGAACGAATTCTCACCATTGAAGACACGCCAGAACTTGTCGTTCCGCACGCCAACAAAGTGCAGCTCTTTTATTCAAAAGATAACCAAGGCTTAGCAAAAGCAGGCGCAAAAGAACTGCTTGAATCTGGCTTACGCATGCGCCCCGACAGAATCCTTCTACAAGAGCTGCGTGATGGTACAGCCTTTTACTACATCCGTAATGTCAATTCTGGTCACCCCGGCTCCATTACCACCGTCCACGCCTCAACAGCACTTGCAGCCTTTGAGCAAATGACCCTTTTAGTCAAAGAAAGTGACGGTGGTGGTAATTTAGCACGCGATGATATCCGCGGCTTATTAATCTCGATGATAGATGTCATCATCCAATGCAAACGCCTTGAAGGAAAATTTCGTGTAACAGAAATTTATTACGACCCTTTCAAGCGCCGTGATGCTTTTTAAAAACTGTCGAAATCACTTAAATAAATCATTCATATCTTTCGCGAAATATACATCTTATCCTTTTTTACTCTTTTCAAAAGTTTTAAGCGTTTCCGCATTAGAAACAGCCATATCAAACGGCAATCCTCTTTCATCAACAACTTTAGCTAAAGAAATTCGTATGAAATCAGACACCGTAAGTCCTAAACTTGCTAATATTTCACCAGCTTCTTTTTTAATGTCCTATCTATGCGGGCTCGTACAACGTCTTTTGTCACACCCATATTACACACCCTTCTTTTGATTACCTCTCTTTTACCATATGGCTTAATAGGGCTTATACAGCATAAGGTTTTATTCTTGCCCTTACCGTATCATATCTATTGATCTTACACGCGCTATTGCGTTGATTTTCTCCTGTTTTGTCTCTGTTGCAAAAACTTAACTGCCATTTGAAACTCTTTTATGTGTTCTTTATTATAAGACTGTTCTTTGGGTATTGCTTTTGATAAATCAAAGTCTTATTTATGAATGGCATCCTGTCCAAAACGTTTATCTAAAGCACTTTGTAGCTTTAAAAACTCTTGATTGATCTGCTCTGGTATCTTTGAATAACTATCACGACCAGCTTCAACATTTTTCATAAAAGTCACTGCTTCTTGTGAAAGCGAAGGTACTTCAACTTTCAATCGCTCACGCTCCCGTACAACCCTATTTACATGTATCTCATAAGAATTCTTATAAAAGGCTTGAAGCTTTTTAATAGAAGAAAGTGCACGAGGAACATGAGAAAGCGCTTCTTTTCGTTCTTTTCCTGTAGATTTGAGTTTATCGATTAAACGATCTGACCCACGCAGTTCACCCGCTCTATCAGGTTCCCTTTCCAAAATATCAGGCAATTTATCGCCTTTACCTGCTAAAATCGTCTGCTCAATCTTGAGTGCGGCAGCTTGCGGATCTTTATAAATAGATGCTAAACGACTGTTTAACTCCTTAAACATATTAACATAAGATTTTTCATTCCTAAGAGCGCTAAGCGCTTTCTGTTCTAAATTAGAATTATCTATATAAGCCGCAAGGTATGGCTCTCGTTCTGTTGCTTTTGCAACAACATTCAAATCATTTTGTAATTGTTCAAGTTCTTCTTTTTGACGTTTAGCAAAACTTGTCTTTTCTCTATCCCAAGGAGTTTCAATCTTCTCTTTTTGTTGTTCCAAGCACTCTTTATTAAGATCAACGCCAAAAGCAATATTTTTGCCAATACCTTGAGAAACATCATCCCTTTTATTTTCTGTAAACTTGGTAAGGTTCTTATAGATGAGTGCAGACAGATATTCTGAATTACCAAAATGTGCTTCAATTGACGCACGTGTCATTTCTTGTCGCTCAATACCCTTCCAGTTGATATGATAACCAGCTTCACGAGCCAGTTGCACCATAAATTCACGCTGAGTACGCCCATTCCCCTCTCGAAACGGATGCAACGCATTCAACTCGCCCATGTAATATCCAGCCCTTTGGCTAAAGTCATAAGCGCCAAGACCACGCAGATACTGTTCTTTTGCAAGCTTTTGTGTAATCTTCGGTGCATAACTTTCAATCTGATTATAACTAGCAAATATACTATTACCTTTGGCAATATCCACTAAACGAATTTGTCCCGCCCATTCATATATGTCGCCAAACAGCCTTCTATGGATCTCTTTCATGTAATCCAGATCAAATTTACCACCAATAGGAGTATGTACAAATTCGAAAGATTTTACATAAGTAATAGTAGATTCTACACGCTGCAGTGTGGCTTTGTCTTTAATACCAAGCCGATTATACATCACACCAGTTTCAGGATCAGTATAAGAATCGCCGCTCCCCTTATACTTCTCCACGTCTTACACGCTCCATATAATCTGTGATGATATCACTTATTTCAAGTTCACCTATAATATAACGCTCTACTTGAGCAACAACCAGCGGATCTGGTTCTAATCCCTCTAAACGTTGGCTTGCCAATGCATTTTCAGCATAAAAGCGACGCAGCTTAATTTCCTCTTCACTCAACATATAAAACCCTCATTTGCTTACATTTATTATAGCCAAACAGACTATAGAAACAAGATTTTATTCCTTGTCTTACCCCGCCGTCACATCTTTTGACCTTGTACGCTCATACGCATGATTTAGCTCTTGTATACGTCTCTGTTGCAAAAATTTAACTGCCGTTTGAAACTCTTTTATGCAATCTTTATCATAAGACTGTTGTTAAGGAATTTTTTTGATAGATCATAATTTGTTTGCACAGCAAGCCAAGCACGTGCTGTGCTTACACCAAACATTTCAAGCCTAATAGCAAGATTAGCTCTCATAGCGGCTTTTTCATTTAAAACTCTAGAAAGTGCTACACGAGATATACCAAGCCACTCTGCTGCTTCATTAAAGGATAAACCAAGCTCTTTGATCACATCTTCATACAATAATTCACCGGGATGTGAAGGATTCTTCATCATTGTTTAGATCTCCTTTTTGATGGTAATCCAGATAATCAACCATTTCGACATCTATGCTACCAAAGCGAAATATTACGCGACAATTTCCATTTACAGTAATTGACTAATAACCCTTGAAATCACCCTTTAGCAGATGTAATCAAAAGGACGGATAACTCAAAATCTTTTGGCAATACATCTACTTCAAGAGCACTTAGAATACGCTTTAATTTTTGAGCATGGGCGGTTCTAATCCCTTCAGTCGTACCAGTATTATAGAAGGCTTCAATCCTTTTATGTTTAAATCTTAAAATGATAAATGAATATAGAGTGTACCCCTCCAAGATACAAAAAATGTTCATTATTTTTACATCACATAGCTTTTTTTACTTTATAAACATTAGAACTATCGTGAAAAAAATTGATCATTCCCATCTCTTTCTCATTATTCTACTAATTATTGGAAAAGTATAAGTTCATAATTAGGAGGAGCTAAACGTAATAGGAGCGTATCATATCTCCAATTGGCAGCGGCACTTAGAAACATCAAGATGATATAACCACAATGACCATTGCTGTTTGATGTTCATGGGGCGCTGCACCCGCTGGATATCCAGTAAAAAGAATGAATAATACTAATAAACTCTCCCCCCTACAAACTCTGTTAAACTAATAACCGGTTTACGAATAAGTAAAAGAAAAAGGAAAATCAAAAAAAGGCATATTTTTCATATCTTACGAAATATAGAGAAATCTATACGCATTGTAGTTATTAGAATTGGACTTTTCCCTTTTTTATTTAATTTGTTCGTAGATAGAGTATCCATTACCGTTATTACATCACTGAGTTAATAATCATACCTTTTGTAATTGCCAAAATCCCACATTATAATAATATCTTTATCAAAAGATGATCTGATAATTTTCTCAAAAAATTCAAGATTCCTCAAGTGCAGTACCCATGCGTACATCATGATGAATAATAACATCCATCAACTCTGTCACAACAGTGTCCAATACTTCTCGTGCATCGCCTTCAGCCATAAGGCGGATAACCGGTTCCGTTCCAGAAGCGCGGATCACCAGCCGTGCCTCTTTTCCCAACCGCTTCTCTGCTTGATTAATAGCCGTTTTGACGGGATTTTTTTTCAGGACATTTTTATTTTTAATCGTTACATTTTTTAAAATTTGCGGTACAGGTTCAAACCGTTTACACAATTGGCTCATAGGACTTTGGCTTTCCTTCATACAGGCTAAAACCTGCAATGCAGCCACCAAGCCATCACCCGTTGTACCAAAATCACTAAGCACAATATGCCCAGAAGACTCACCACCAACATTATATCCCTTTTGGCGCATGGCATCGACAACATAACGATCTCCAACTTTTGTCCTTACAAGGTGCAATCCTTTGCTATTCAAGAAACGCTCTAGTCCAAGATTTGACATAATCGTTGTGACAACACCATTGCACCGTAATCGTCCCATTTTATGCCAATTTTCAGCAATTACAGCAATCAACTGATCTCCATCAACCGTTTGTGCTTTTTCATCAACAATGAGAACACGATCTCCATCTCCATCAAGAGCAATCCCCACATCAGCACGCACTTCATGCACTTTTCGTTTTAAAGAGCTTAAATCGGTTGATCCACATTTTTGATTAATATTGGTCCCATTGGGCTCATCATGAATAGCAAAAACCTCAGCCCCCAATTCCCATAAAGCACGGGGAGCCGCTTTATAAGCAGCCCCATTGGCACAATCCACAACAATACGCACAGTATCTAAGCGAACATCACGCGGCAAAGTTCGTTTGGCATATTCAATATAACGATAAATATCTCCCTCAACCCGTTTTGCATAACCAATTTCGGCAGAACTTGCTAAAGACTTTGAAAGATCTGTATCGATCAATTGTTCAATTTTCGCTTCCATATCATCTGAAAGTTTAAAACCATCAGGACCAAAAAGTTTAATTCCATTATCATAGAACGGATTATGAGAAGCAGAAATCATCACCCCAAGATCTGCGCGCAAAGAGCGGCAAAGCATTGCAACAGCAGGTGTTGGCACTGGACCCAATAAAAAAGCTTCCATCCCCGCAGCAGTCAATCCTGAAACCAAAGCGTTTTCCAACATATAGCCAGATAATCGTGTATCCTTGCCAATCACCACACGATGAGATTGATGTTGTGAGCGAAATAAAACCCCTACCGCCATCCCCACCTTCATGGCAAAATCGGGTGTCATAGGAAATGAATTGGCTTTCCCCCGAATTCCATCTGTACCAAAATATTTTTGCACCATGCCTCTTTCCTTTAATATATAATTCTTCCCTTGGCTTTTCCTTAAAACCCTAACAAGCCCCCTTGGTACAATAGTCCTCCTCTCCCCGTATAAAATCAGATCATTGATCTTAAACCTTCATGCATTTAGAACAATCAAGCCCCCTATTCACCATCTACACATCTAAACCACTCTCAAGCAATTATGTTTACACCCTTACACATAAAAGCAATATTATCTCCTCAAAATGCTCTATACATCCCTTTAACACAACCAACGGATAATCTCACACACTTGCTAAATCCGTAAAGAAACCCAGCACCAAACCTCATACCCTACCAAATCAGCAAGGAAATCTATCGCCTAACCTTACAACCCCTACCACATTAGAAAAGCAACAGTCCACCTCGCCTTGTAGCATGCTAAAGCCGTCATCATACAACGGCTTTGCTTAATTTTTTGCTTCCATATTTTTGCAAATATTACAAGAAAGGCGCAAACAAAACTTGCGCCTTTCTCAAAGAATTTAGAAGTTTTCCTAAAACATCGTCACTCAAGCGATATTAAACAGTTCTTATTTTTCTTTATCATGTCCCGCAGTATTGGACTTCTTTTCAGCATTACTTTTAGAGCGGTTGACTGATTTTGTGGTACCTTTTGTGCTTTGCGCTTTTTTCTCAGTCTCATCCGATTGCACTTCTTTAGACTGAGCCTCCTTAGGCTCAACATTACCGGATTTTGCTGTTTTTTTCCCAACAGCTACCTCTGCTTTACCTGCCTTGCCTTTATCGGTCTCTTCTTTATGAGGCACTGTTTTAGGGGCTGCTTCAGCATCTTTTTCATCTACCACTGTTATCTCTGCTCTGACCGTTCCAGTTTTTGGAACAGAAGACCCCCGTGGCGCAGCACCCTCATCTTTCTGTGTGCGTGAAGGAAGCTTTCCTGCAATAACTTCGTTAATTTCAGCTCCCGTTAAAGTCTCATATTCCAACAAACCTTGTGCCAAAGCAAACCATTCTTTTCTTTTTGTTTTCAAAATGTTTGTCGCATTTTTATAGGCATCATCAATAAGCTTACGCACTTCCATATCAATCATGCGCGCTGTTTCTTCAGAAACATTTTGTGTTCGCGCAACAGAATGACCCAAAAAGACTTCATCTTGGTTATCGCCATAAGCTACATTTCCAAGCAGATCAGAAAATCCCCACCGTGTGATCATCGCGCGTGCTAATTTCGTCGCTTGCTCAATATCAGAAGAAGCACCGGAGGTGATATTTTCCTTTCCAAACTTTAATTCTTCAGCCACACGTCCACCCATCATAATGGCCAGACGAGAAATCATCCAGCGATAACTCATAGAATAGCGATCGCCTTCAGGCAATTGCATCACCATTCCCAATGCTCTTCCCCTTGGAACGATTGTTGCTTTGTGGACAGGATCAGCAACCGGCACATTAAGAGCCACAATAGCATGTCCTGCTTCATGATAAGCAGTGAGTTCTTTTTCCTCTTGTGTCATAGCGGTTGAACGACGTTCAGCCCCCATCATCACCTTATCTTTGGCATCTTCGAATTCTTGCATCGTGACAACTCTTTTATTACGGCTTGCAGCCATAAGAGCAGCTTCATTGACTAGATTCATCAGGTCCGCACCTGAAAATCCTGGTGTTCCCCTTGCCAAAATTTTCAAATCAACGTTAGGCGCTAAAGGCACGTTGCGCACATGCACTTTCAAGATTTGTTCACGCCCAGAAACATCAGGGTTTGGCACAACAACTTGCCGATCAAAACGCCCTGGTCTCAATAAAGCAGGATCAAGCACATCGGGACGGTTTGTTGCGGCAATAAGAATAATACTTTCATTGGGCTCAAACCCATCCATTTCGACAAGCAACTGGTTTAAGGTCTGTTCACGTTCATCGTTTCCACCGCCAAGACCAGCCCCCCGATGGCGCCCAACAGCATCGATTTCATCAATAAAGATAATACAAGGTGCATTTTTTTTAGCCTGTTCGAACATATCGCGCACACGGCTTGCCCCAACACCAACAAACATTTCAACAAAATCAGACCCTGAAATGGTAAAGAATGGCACATTGGCTTCACCGGCCACAGAGCGTGCTAGCAAAGTTTTACCGGTTCCTGGAGGACCAACAAGCAAAACACCGCGTGGGATACGCCCCCCTAAGCGTTGAAATTTTTGTGGTTCGCGTAAAAATTCAACAATTTCTTGAAGATCTTGCTTTGCTTCTTCAACGCCAGCAACATCTTTAAAGGTAATACGCCCTTGCGCTTCATTAAGCAATCTTGCTTTCGATTTCCCAAATCCCATTGCACCACGTGACCCATTTTGCATTTGCCGCATAAAAAAGACCCACGCCCCCACGATAATAATAACAGGCAATAAGGAAAAGAGGAGATTGAGGAAAATGCTATTTCCAGAGCTTTCAGGAATAGCTTTAACATTAACGTTTTTGCTTTCCAATTTTTGTATCAAACCTGGATCGCGAGGAGCATAGGTTGAAATAGCTCTATGTTCAATGGTTTTTCCTGTTAATTTTTGACCTTGAATGGTCACAGATTTCAACTCATTATTCTCAACTTTTTGCAAAAATTCAGAATAGGAGACTTCTCCACCACCAGAACGTTGGCTATCTCCATTAAAGAGAGAAAACGACACAATCAAAATCAAGGCAATAACTCCCCAAATAAGGAGAGAGCGGTAATTGGAATTCATATTCAGCCCACTTAATCAAATATAGATTTCAAACAGTTCCCCTTAACATATAACCTTGTCAGCCCCTTGCCAAGGGATGAGAAGCTGTTTATTTTCTTTTAAAGTAATTTTCCTTTATCTTTTCACCTCAATATTAAAAAAAGGTTCCACAACATTCACCAAGGCAGCATCTTCTCGTGAGGAAAGCCAATCGAAAGGTGCCATAATCCGCTTGACGATAACATGTTTATGAACAACTGCTTGAGAAATCAACTCTGGAATATCATACCCTTTATGATTTGAAATCATCAGCAGCGATTGTAAAGAGGGAAAATGAGGCTTTTCAAGCTCAAAATCGCTATTTTTTAATAAAAATTTCAGCTGTTCTAAATTTGCGGCTCCAACCTTTATAGCCTCATATCCATGATTTGTGATATGATAGCGCCTATCCCATATAAAAGTTTTATCTGGCTCAACGATAGCCTCTTTCATATTTCGCCCTTCACGCCACAAAGAAATTCCCTGCTTGTTATATTCAATAACAGAGCCCGCATAAGTAAAACGCTTCTTTTCTGGAGAATCGAGACAGAGTTTTTGAACAAGCATGCTTAATTTCTGATTGGGGAGTAAATAAAATCCCCCTCCCATCAGCACAGCAAAGAGCCCCACCACGAAAGGAAAACTGGAATGTTTCTGTAAAAATAGCGCAGGCTTTGCTATGAAACAACGCCCATGTTGGACAGTAATATCCAGCGCTAAGATCAAATCAGCAATATTTTTTGCTTGTTGACGACGCTGCAATGCGGCTTCATTTATTTTTTGAGCAATATAAGCCAATTTTTGTGGAGAAAGAGATTGACGCACGCGCACACGTTCAAAATTGCGATCTTCATTGGTTGGATCATCAATCCATGTTTGTCCTTGTAAGCGTAAATAATTCCGTAATGTTTGGCGTTTTACACCAAGGAGTGGCCGAATCAAACGCACTTTTCTATGCAACAACGCCTCACGCGGAATACAAGATAAACCACGTTCATAGAGGGGACCATAGTTTTTTTCGGCAATATTTTTTCTTGTTTGTCTGGTATGATCCTCATCACGCATAGCAACAGCTTCACCGCGCAAAATACCAGCAAAACCGCCCGCAGAAACTCCATCACGCATGGCAACAGCTTCACTATATAAAGCACCTCTATTCTTTTGGAGACGTTGATACCGCATTTGATAAGTTTCAACCTGATCATTGAGTGTATGCCCCGTCATAATAAGTGATGCGCCTTGTTTTTGTGCTTCTTTAACCAAGAGATCATAGCGTGCAACACGCGCGCTGGAAGCAATATGCGTCTTTGGCTTTTCGCCTTCCCATCGCACAGTGATATGTTGAATATCATGGACACGACAAATTTTCGCAACAGTTTCTGCCTCACGCATCGATTCTTTACGCAATTGATGATCAACCGTGACAACAATCATTTCTGGAGGAAATGCGAGAGTTTCCAAATGCTCTTTGACCAAAAACATCAAAGCCAAAGAATCACTTCCCCCTGAGACGGCAAGAATCAACTTCTGACATTGAATAAAATCCGATGTTTTAAAGAGATTTCTTGCCAGTCTAACGCACACCAAAAACGACCTCGCTGTTTATTTTGCAGGTTTACAAAAAACAGATGCTAATGTTTGTTGACGTTTTGATTTTTTCACAAAATGAGCACAATCGTCTTTATTTGGCTCAAGAGCGACCATACTTCTTGCTAATTTCAGCAAAATCTCGGAGGTATAGAGCTTCTTTTTATCTGCATACCATGCGGTAAGATAAACTTGTGCTGCTTCATGATAGCGTTTTTGCCCCAACAAAGATTCGGCCAACCAAAATAAAGCGTCATCACTCAAAGAATCTTTTTTGTAACGATTTTGAAAAGCGCAAAAGCTTTTTTCAGCATCAACATAGTTGGCAGAACGAATAAAATCATACCCTTTCTTATACAAAGCTTTAGAAGAAGAAAGATTGTCACTCTGATGTGCTTCAATTGGAGCACCTACTTCATGCGCTTTGTTAAAAGGTTGACTGTTTTCATGGTCATGGCTCTCCACCTTAGCTTCCACAGCAGCAACCTTTGTCTGATCACCTGTACTATGGTCCTGCTCCATCTCTTCTTTTACAGTCTGAGATTTTTCATCTACAGCAGACTTTTCAAAAGAACAAGAATAAACAGAAGAGGCTTCTGTATCAAAAAGCTCGTGAAACTGCTTGTTAACATTTTTTAGACTGTTATGCTCAAGCACCATTCGTATCTTATGCAAAAGCTTATCTAAATCATAATCTTTAAATAAAGCCTGTTGATTCTCTAAAATAATCCCTTGGTGCTCCGCAACACTAGTAGCTTTTTCCACCACATCAGATGCTGCTTTATCAGCTGCTTCAGGTGCTTTCTTCACAGCATCGACAGCCTTATTAACAGCGTCAGTGGCTTTTTCCGCTGCATCAGATGCTGCTTTATCGGCTGCTTCAGGTGCTTCTTTCACTGCATCAACAGCCTTATTAACAGCGTCAGTGGCTTTTTCCGCTGCATCAGATGCTGCTTTATCGGCTGCTTCAGGTGCTTTCTTCACAGCATCGACAGCCTTATTAACAGCGTCAGTGGCTTTTTCCGCTGCATCAGATGCTGCTTTATCGGCTGCTTCAGGTGCTTTCTTCACGTCATCAGTTGCCTTATCAACTGCATCAACTTTATCCGTATCATGTGCAGGATATTCGGAAGCCTTTCGTGCCGCACTTTGAACAAGTGAAGTAGAACAAGCTATGAAAACCCCCATATAAAAGAGTGTTTTCCAATTGATTTTACGATACATTCTTTTTTCCCCTTAAGAGCTTATTGAATAGTTGAAACAAACAATCTTCTTTTTAATGACTATTCATGTCACTCAACGTTGTCACAGCACGTCGATTTTGATTCCAACAGGAAATATCATCACATACTGCTACAGGTCTTTCTTTTCCGTAAGAAATTGTTTGAATCCGTTGTGCGGACACACCAAGAGACACCAAATAGTTTCGCACAGCAACAGCACGGCGCTGTCCAAGTGCCAAGTTATATTCACGTGTTCCCCTCTCATCAGCATGACCTTCGATCATAATAGAATAATAAGGATAATGAAGCAACCATTCTGCTTGGCGCGTTAAAATACGTTCAGCATCAGCATCAAGTGAAGAAGAATCGAGACCAAAAAACACGCGATCACCCACATTAACCGTAAATTCTTGTCCTGAGCCTGGTGACACCTGATTCAAACCAGCATCATTCATATAAGCGCCATTCATACCGTTAAGTGCACCAACATTTTTTTTGCCACACCCACCCAGGCATAGTGAGAAAAGAAAGAGGATAGCTAAGGAATGAGAGATGGTTTTTTTGGTAGAGCGCATAATCCGTTTCTCCTTGAATTTCGTAAAGAAGGGTCAATTCTTAAAAATATTTTTAAGAATAACCGTTAATTCCTAATGAAGACGAAATTTTTTCTGTTTTTTTCGTCCTTATTTTTACTTTTAAGTCTCTGCCAATTTTTCTTCTCTTCAGCCATTCCTCTAACATTTCCATAAGAAATGTTTCCCTTATGCGTCATGGCTTTTTATGCATCATCTTGATTTTGACTATTTTTTTGCAGCGCGTTCAGCTTTGCAAAAACTTTATCAGCG
Organism: Bartonella sp. OC16QHHD; assembly: GCF_042194035.1. Lineage (NCBI taxonomy): Bacteria > Pseudomonadati > Pseudomonadota > Alphaproteobacteria > Hyphomicrobiales > Bartonellaceae > Bartonella > Bartonella sp. OC16QHHD. Next base: position 48,130 of record NZ_JBHIMJ010000079.1, read on the forward strand.
TCAAAAGTCTTATGCAGATTGTCTTCACTCTCATTTTCCTCTAGAGCAGCGTTTTCCGTCACAGAAGCGGGAAGCAACGACCTATCTTCTTCTGCAGCAACAGGGCGATTTTTCGCCGCACGCTGGAGCTCAAAATCTAAATCGATTTGCGAACACAAACCAAGCCCTACAGGATCAAGAGGAACCAAATTTGCACTATTCCAATGGGTTCTAAGGCGGATTTGTTCAATTGTCGCTTTTGTTGTCCCAATCAACCGTGCAATTTGTGCATCTTTCAACTCGGGATGGTTTGTAACCAACCATAGGATACCATTGGGACGATCTTGGCGTCGAGAAAGAGGGATATAGCGCGCCCCTTTACGTTTTTTTTCAGGAATATGCACCCTCGATTGAGAAATTTTCAAGCGTGCGTTTTGATCAGCCTCCACCCGTGCAATTTCACTGCGCGTCAATTGCCCAGAACTAATCGGATCTAAACCTTTAATACCATAAGCCGCATCACCATCGGCAATAGCTTTTACTTCCAAGACATGCAATTTACAAAATTCTGCAATCTGATCAAAAGAAAGAGCTGTATTATCAACCAACCAAACAGCTGTTGCTTTGGGCATCAAAAGTTGCGTTGCCATTTTTATAAATCCTCTTCTGCGCCTCTTCTATGAGGCAGGTTACCGCCCACTCAAGAGCACTGGAACTTTTTTATATATTTAGGTCTCTCCAACCACTCCTAAAACAAAGCGCGGCATGGAATAAACCATTTTGCTATGAGCTTACATTCTGTTATAGCGTTATTTTTGCTTAACGACAAGAGATCTCTCTTGTAATGATCCTCAACTAAGGTGTCTTTACCTTTAAGATGAATTTTCTTATAAAGGGTTTATTCGATTATTTCACCTCATGCTGTGGCACATTTATTCTGGTGGGATGCGTGCTTTATCGCCTTAAATTCTAAGGAGTATCCAACTGGCAAAAAAGCCCTCAAATAGGAAGGAAAACTATGGCAGGACATTCACAATTTAAAAATATTATGCACCGTAAAGGGCGTCAAGATGCAATGCGCTCGAAAATATTTTCTAAGCTTGCGCGCGAAATTACCGTAGCAGCAAAACAAGGTGCTCCTGATCCAGCCATGAATCCACGTTTAAGACTGGCTGTTCAAAATGCCAAAGCACAATCGATGCCGAAAGATAATATTGAACGCGCGATTAAAAAAGCGTCAGGCACCGATGTCGAAAATTATGATGAAGTACGCTATGAGGGCTATGGACCAGGCGGCGTTGCCGTCATTGTTGAAGCTTTAACTGATAACCGCAACCGCACCGCTTCAAATGTGCGCGCCGCCTTCACAAAATCAGGAGGAGCCTTAGGGGAAACAGGATCGGTCAGTTTCATGTTTAATCGGATTGGTGAAATAATCTATAAGCCAGAAGCAGGAACAGCCGATAACATCATGGATGCAGCAATTGAAGCCGGTGCCGAAGATGTGCAATCAGAAGAAACCGGACATCATATTACCTGCGCATTTGAAGATATTGGTGAAGTTTCCAAAACACTTGAAGCAAAACTTGGTGAAGCAGAATCGATTAAAACGATTTGGAAAGCCACCACCCTTGCACCAATAGATGAAGAAAAAGCTTTGTCCGTTTTACGACTAATTTCAACATTAGAAGAAGATGATGATGTGCAAAATGTTTATGCAAATTTTGATGTCAGTGATGAGATTTTGGCAAAATTGTCTGTATAATTCCCATCATTTGCATAAGCCCTCTCTTCATTCATGAGGGCTTCAAAAGCATCTGTCACCCCTCCTCTTTATCCGCACATATAAAAGCCCCGCATCAATCGCGGGGTAAGCCATTGATGCAACAAAAAACCACAATCAATCGCAGAAAACATAATCCCAAAAAGAAAGCATACAAAACTCTGTAGCCTTACGCCTTTCTTACATGCCCCAAAGATTATCCCTATATTCCTCTCTATTTGATCTTTTTGTTCTTTAAAATTAACCTCCTCTCCCCACCCTCAAGTAATGAAATGATCTAGCCTCTAAACAATTGGGGTTTTCTTGACGTATTCCTATGACGAATTACTCATGAAATTCACTTGAAACTTAAGGCTCAACAAACATGCATTCCCCTAAATATTCGCTACGCACTTAAAAAACACTTAGAATATATCAAGGAGGTTTATACGCCCTATATCCCCACACCTCAAAGGGCAGTGTTTTTACAACATCACAGAATAAAAATAAGCAAATGGAAAGCCAGAGCTGATTTTTTAGCAAAGTATTGTACAAAAAGCCGGTACATCTCTCTAATCCGTTGCAGATAAATTTTTGACTTTATGGCATTAACTTTATGGCATCGTATATTTCTAAAATAACGTCATTTATCTTAAAAATCTGTCCTTTTGCTCTTACCGATCAATCAATATTCAGACCTAAAACAACCGCGTACTTGAATAAAACACATCAGAGAGCAACAGCCCCCCCCCTGACAAGAGTCCGGACTCTTCACAAACAAAATCGAAGAGGAAGTTTAAAAAAATATAGCGACACTTTGAATAAAAAGTTGAACTCTAGAGACCTCAGAATTTTCGACTCTATTTTTCAAGGTCTTGTTTTGAATTTTTTTAAGCATTTTCCCCCAAGGAAATTCCATTATCGATCAACAACCATAGATGATAGATGAAATCTACATAACTCCCCATGCCCATTATAATCAATTCCTTCTTTTAAATAATTTAAAAACTATTGAGATTGTGTAAACTTGAGACTGTATTCCTTCTATATTCTGTTTTTAAGCATTTTGTTTTACTGTACATTGAGCAAAGGCGACCATGCTGGATCTGAAGCATCATTGGGGGTAGGGAGTTGTCGTTCATTGCGTCCCGTAATATCAATCGTATAAATTTTTGGTCCCATACCGGGATTTTTGCGAAAGAACATCAGTACACGACCATTGGGGGCCCACGTTGGTCCTTCATTGTGAAACCCTGTGGTTAAAATTCGTTCTCCTTGTCCATCAGGGCGCATAACACCGATAGAAAATTGTCCGCTTAATTGTTTTGTAAAGGCGATATAGTCACCCCGTGGAGACCAAATAGGTGTTGAATAACTCCCATCGTTTGAAGAAATACGTTGAATATCACTCCCATCCGCATTCATTTTATAGATTTGCGGCTTTCCACTACGATCTGAAGAAAAGACAATTTGTTTTCCATCCGGTGAATAAGAAGCAGAAGTATCAATAGCAGAAGTTGTTGTAAGTCGCGTCATCGTACGGGTTCGTAAATCCATAGTGTAAAGATTGGCACTCCCATCATTTTGTAACAAACTCATGATAACTTTTTGTCCATCAGAAGAAAAACGTGGAGCAATTGTCATGTTATTAAACGTTCCGATCAACTCTCTTTGCCCCATTTCAATTTGTTGGAGATAAACATGAGGTACTTGATTGTCCTCATAAGCCATATAGGTCATTTCTTGTCTTTTTGGGGAAAAACGCGGTGTAAGCACCAATTCACTTCCATCAGACATATAAATCAAATTTGCGCCATCTTGATCCATCATTGCTAAGCGTTTAATGCGTGCATTTTGGGGGCCTGTTTCATCGATAAAAACAATTCGTGTATCAAAATAACCACTTTCTCCTGTCATTTCACTATAGATCTCATCTGCGATCATATGTGCCACACGCCGCCAACGTTCTGTCGCGGTATAAAAACGCCGTCCTTTCAATTGTCTTTGTCCAAACACATCCCATAAACGAAAATCGACCCTCAAACGTCCATCGATTTCTCTCATGACTTGCCCAGTAACTAAACCTTGCGCTTTTATTTTCTGCCAAGAAGCAAAATGCGGTTGTTTATTAGGATTAGAAATGTTTTCAAAAAAATTTGCTTTATCAAGCGGTAAAAAAAGCCCCGACCGTTCAAGATCGGCTGTCACCACAGCAGATATTTTTAACCCAATCGAATCATTGGAAATAAAGTCTGTAATTGCAATGGGAATGGGATTAAAATCAGCGCTCGAAATAGTTCCTTTCAATTGCGCATAACCCGATGAAATATTTGAAAGCCACAACCCACAAGTGACAATAAACCAAGCAAAAACTTTATGTCTCGTTATAGTCATCATGGAATGTGTCCTTTCGTTAAGCGCTTTTTTCTCGTTTATCATCTTATTTCTTGGAGGGGATCAACATTAAAGTCAAAACCTTGCCCCCATAGATCATATTGATCACGTGGGAGATCTGCATAAGGTTGGCATGAAAAGACAGCAGCATACACCTGCCTTATCATAATAGCTTGTTGACTCTCAAGGCCGCTTACGGGATCAATGATAGGGTCGCCCACAACCATCCCTTCACGGTCTAAGTAAAATCGCAACCGCACGACCGGACGATTTTTTAAATCGCCGCCAAGCGCCACAAGTTTAAGCTTCTGTTGAATACATCCCCCCGCAATATTGACCAATGTTTGTGCCATTTTTGTGGTATCATTAATATTTTTTCTTGCACCCAAAGCTTCTGGTATATGAGAACGTTTTGCTCCCCCTCCTTGTGACCGCGCACGATTGAGCAAATTATTTTCCTCTAGAGCTAAAATATCTTCAATGGTCTGTTTCTCTTGGTTTTTCTTGTTAAGCTTTGGCGTCTTTTGATTCAGTGCAGCCTCATTCTTCTTTGGAAATTCTCCGTCAAACTTTGGTTTAAACTGTGGAAGAAGAGATTTTTCTGGAAGTACAATTTTGGGCGCTTGATGAACAATCTGCTCTGCTGGTACTTTTGGGACCGTTGGAGCCAATTCTTTTGGCGATATCATTTCTTCATTTTTGTGCGCAGGCTTGAGCGCAACCTTAGAGGCATCCTCCGGTGCCTCCAAAGGCATCTCAGGCACAACCTTGGGTGCATCCTCTGGTGCCTCCAAAGGCATCTCAGGCGCAACCTTGGGTGCATCCTCCGGTGGTGCCTCCAAAGGCATCTCAGGCGCAACCTTGGGTGCATCCTCCGGTGGTGCCTCCAAAGGCATCTCAGGTGCAACCTTGGGCGCATCCTCTGGTGCCTCCAAAGGCGTCTCAGGCGCAACCTTGGGTGCATCCTCCGGTGCCTCCAAAGGCATCTCAGGCGCAACCTTGGGTGCATCCTCTGTTTTTGCTTCTAATAATTCTGGTTTTGTAAGTTCGGGTGCAAATGTTTCTGATGTGTTCTCGCTTGATGGTGGCGATGCTGTTTCAACGGGACGCAGCTTTTCCTTTGGTTGAAACGGTGCCAGACTATCTATTTGTCCCTCTCCAATATGGCGTGCATCTTCTTTCTCTTGTGGTTGCATAGTTGGTTTTATGGCAGGGATTGCACGGATAGGAGCCTTCACGGCTCCTTGTTGAGAAGAAAACTCGTCCACTAAAGGAGCAAGAGTGATGGGAATTGCTTCCAATGGTTGTGGTAAAGAGACAGAGCTTGTAAACTGAATAGCTCCCCAACTGAGAAAAATGACATGGACCACAAGGGATAAAGCCAAGCCTCGTTTCATACTATGATAAGAGTCTTTGTTCATTCTTTATGCCTTACTTATGCCTTACATTTTTTCATTTTTAATCACTCTATGCTCTTTTAAAAACATCTTAAAAACAACCGGTTATGCACAATTTTATTACTTATTATTTATTGTGCTAAACTTGCTAACGCAACTTGAGAAAACCCCGCTTTTTGAATATCCGCCAGCAGTTTTAATACTTGTTGATATTCAACAGTTTTGGCAACCCGCACAAAAACCCGTTGATCTTTTTGTGTAGCATCTGCTTCCAGAAGAGTTTTCAGGTGTGCAATCAGTGCCTGTGACGTTTCATAATAATCTTGATTAATGGCAAAGCGCCCTTGCGCGTCAAGTGAAACCGTAAGGGGTGTTTTTTGAGCTCGTATGGGACCCGCTTGACTACGAGGCAAATCTAGAGGAACACCGTTCACTAAAAGGGGAGCAGAGACCATAAAAATAATCAACAAGACCAGCATGACATCCACAAAAGGAGTGACATTGATCTCACTCATCAGTTGGCTTCGTGAATGATGCCGCCTACGTGTATTTTTGCGAGAAGAAGAAGCAACAGAAACGCCCATGGGATAAGATCCTTTTTATAAAGAGGAAGGTGCTGTGCGTGTTTCATCAATACGCCGCGATACAATTGTTGAAAATTCATCGGCAAAATTTTCTATTTGTGCAATGATGCGCGCACTTTCATGAGTCAACTTGTTATAAGCAATAACAGCTGGAATTGCTGCAAACAAACCAATAGCGGTTGCCAAAAGCGCTTCTGCAATCCCTGGCGCGACAATGGCAAGTGATGTATTTTGAGAAGCTGAAATAGAAAGAAAAGACTCCATAATACCAATAACTGTTCCAAAAAGTCCGATAAAAGGTCCCGCAGATCCCAGTGTCGCAAGAAAACTTAATTTTGATTCTATTTTTTCACTTTCACGTCCCAGCGTCAAATCCATAGCCTTATCAATTCTGCTCTGCAAACTTTTCGATGTATGGGTCCCTTTTTCAAAAGATTTTTTCCATTCAACCATTGCTGCCATAAAAACTGCGGATATACTATTGGTACGTTGACTTTTGCATGATGCATAAAGATCTTCTAGCGCTTTGCCAGACCAAAATGTGCGTTCAAACTGCTTTATTTCACGCCGTATTCTCCGATACGTAAAAATTTTATCAAAAATAATTGCCCAACTCCAGATAGAAGCGAGCAGCAACCCGATCATAACACCTTTCACGATCCAACTCGCTTGCATAAACAAATGCAACATTCCAATTGTTTCTGGATTCGTTAGTTCTACATGCGGCATAATTTTTGTCCCTCTAAATGAAAGATGCATTTTTTAAAATTTTATAAAACAGATTATTTTATAGTTTCTAAATTTAAGTAAAGACTCTAGTTTCACATAAATCCATGCGCTAAAACAAGACTTGTTTCTTAAATTTCCTTAAAAAGTGATGACGAGAGACATCCCTCAATGCACGCCCCCCTCATTTCACAACAGCATTTATGAAAAATATAACGATAAGGACTTCTCCATAAATGCTATAAAAATAAAAGATATAAAAATGCATAATATAAAATCTATTATGCACCACCATCTTTACGCTTATGAAAAGAACGCTAAATCATCATACGCGTTTCTAGCTTAAAATGCTGCAATAAGTCTTAGCACTTGAAAAGATTCGTAAGAGGTATTTTATTCCTTTCTTAAGTGTTTTTGTATCCACTCACCAACTCCGCTTGTGACATGTAAGAAAATGTTTTTGATTAATTCTCGGCAATAGAGCTTGAAAAGAAAAAGTTTTACAAGTTTCAGAATTATCTGAAAGTGACAACGCAATGAATTATCATTGTAAATAAATATGTTATCATCATAAAAGATGACGCTTTGCCTCAGGCTATTATTTCTCTCATTTTCCATCGAATTGAATACGGGGTACACCATCGGGCACAAAAAACGACAATAAACCACCATAAAATGCCTCACAACAATGCGCCTCACCCATACACCCCTATTATAAGTCCTATATAATCTAGTGTAAGTCTCATGTAATCTCATTGTGTTGTGAATTTACCCCTTTCAATCCCTATCATCTCTCTGGCATCATGGTGTAACGTACAAGTTTCTGTGATATGAAAAAAGCCTTTTCACATCTTTACTTTATGAAAACCGGCTTCTTCGCTCTCTTTGCTCACTTGCGATATTTGATCGTTATTGCATTGAGAATGATCCATAAGGAACATTTTTACAATTTTTTCAATAATTTATATTGCTCTCTTATGATGTGTAAGCAAATGATTTTAATTGTTTCAACATGAACAGATTTGAAATGAAAGTATTTTATTCTATTCCTCTATTAGGGTTTGTGCCCGTAAGAAGTGATAATTTATCTTTCTAAGTCAATATATTATATAGAATAATATGCTTTTGAAACTTTAAATGCAAGAATGCATTTCTGCTTTGCATACATTGATCTCTCACTCATTCACTACGTTTAGAAGCGCACATAAATCGCGCATTATAGCACATAAAGTCATGCATGATGGATAGAAATGGATGAAACACGCGCTTTTGTGATGCCAAATGATAATCCAGTAAAAAAACAAATCAAATTGCTTAAAAACACCCTTTAGGTGTTTTGAGACAATTTTCGACCTAATAGCTTATTATCACTTTATTGCAATATTGTGCTGGGTATGTGCATTTTTATAAAAATAAATCTTAATCCATTTTTATTTTTTTTATATTTTGTACTTTTTCGCTGCTTTCTGATACCAAAAAACCTTTCTTCAAAAGAAAGAAAAATATCTTGAGTTTATAGCAGAAAATGGATGAGGCGACATTGATTTTGAATCATAACATGGATAAGGCGTGTTTAATTTTGTGGGATATCATCTTCAATTTATTGTAGTTATTGTAGCAGAGGTGCTTTCTTTTGCTGTATCGTGTAACCTTGTTGGAAAACATTTAGGCTATGATAAATGTATAATCTTAGATTGTAGATTACTTTATATCTGCTGATCTTTCCTGAAACTGCTAATTCAATGAATAACACTTTTAACCAAGCATTTTTGCAAAAAGTTCTTTGGGTAAACGTCGCGGTTTTGCCTGCTCATTAATCAGAGCAATTTCAACTTTGGCTGTTACCAACGTGGTCATCTCATGCAAAATAGATTGCTCCATAAAAAAGCGGGCCCCTTGGATATGAGTAACACGTGTTTTAACGACTAAAAGATGATCAATTTTAGCTGGTCTTGAAAAATTAATTTCCATATGACGAACAACAAAAAATAGTTTTTCCCCCTCACCCCCTGCTGCTAACATCTTATTATTAAAACCGGTATCCCGTAAAAACTCTGAACGTCCTCGTTCAAAAAATTCAAGATAACGCGCATGATAAACTACACCGGAAAAATCTGTATCCGCAACATAAACGCGGACCTGAAAATTATGAAAAGCGTTTGTATGATTGCTCTTAAAAGGTGTTATTTCTGTCATCGACTTCATATCCCATAAAATCATCTAATATAGCAAATTATCTATCAATCAAAAGATTGAACACATTTTTGTGTTGAAGTTGTGAAAAGCAAAAGCAAAAAATCTTTAATAGTGCCAAACCTTTTTAGCCAGAATATGCTAAAAGAAGGCACGTCTCTTGTATTTTATGAACTTGCTATAAAATATTCACATAGTTTCTTTTAATAAAGAGAATGTCTTAGTCATCTTCCCCATCCCATAAAGATGTCTGAAGTGATGAATTCTCTTGAGCACCAGAAAGTTGAGAACGCCTTTGTATAGACGTTGTAGAGGCTGGAGCAGAAAGCCCTAAATGGCTCCAAGCCTTTTCAGTTAGAATACGTCCACGAGCAGTTCTTTGAATAAACCCTTGTTGGAGCAAATACGGTTCAACAATATCTTCAATGGCATCGCGTGGTTCTGATAAAGCAGCAGCAATTGTTTCAATCCCCACCGGTCCCCCTAAAAAAGTTTCCGCAATCAGGAGCAAGTAGCGACGATCAAGCGGATCAAGACCAAGATAATCGACCTCGAGGCGCGAAAGCGCTTCATCGGCGATTTTTTGGTCAATTTGTTTTGCTTGTTTAACCAAAGCAAAATCACAAACGCGCCGTAAAAGCCGTCCGGCAATACGAGGGGTTCCCCGTGCTCGGCGTGCAATTTCATGAGCTCCATCATCACTGATCTTGACGGAAAAAAGTCGTGCATTACGCTGCACAATATATTCCAATTCTTCTATAGTATAAAAATTGAGACGAATTGGGATGCCAAAACGGTCTCTCAGCGGCGTGGTCAAAAGCCCCAAACGTGTGGTTGCCGCTACCAAAGTAAATTTAGCCAGATCAATTTTCACCGAGCGTGCGGCCGGCCCCTCCCCAATGATCAAATCAAGTTGATAATCTTCCATGGCTGGATAAAGAATTTCCTCAATCGCCGGATTTAAGCGATGAATTTCATCAATAAACAAGACATCACGTTCTTCAAGATTGGTCAAAAGAGCGGCTAAATCCCCTGCTTTAGCGATGACCGGCCCTGAAGTAGAGCGAAAATTAACGCCTAATTCTTTTGCCATAATCTGTGAAAGCGTTGTTTTTCCTAACCCCGGTGGTCCTACAAACAAAACGTGATCCAGCGCTTCTTGCCGTGTTTTTGCTGCTTCAATAAATATTTTTAAATTAGCCCGTGCCGCTTCTTGACCAATAAAGTCATCGAGAACTTGTGGCCTCAAGGAACGATCTGGATCGTTAGGAAGGGGGGCGGAACCCAGAAGGCGTTTATCTTCATCTTTATGCATTGTTACCTTGATTTTAAGTAGGAGAAGAAAGCAATTTGAGACTATGGCGGATCAGCAGGGCAGAAGAAACAGTTTCCCCCTCAAGAGCATTCATCGCAAGAGCAAGAGCACGGGATGCATGTTCCCGTTCAAACCCTAGCTTCATCAACGCGGAAAGCGCATCATGCGCAGGTTGATTGGTCATCTCACGCTGAGGCACCGAAACAGTCTTGACCACTTGTTCAAAGGGGAGTGTTTTACTTTTCAGTTCACCCACAATTCTTTCACTGACTTTTTTACCAACGCCCGGCGCTCGACTAATCATCGCAACATCATTTAAAGCAATAGCCTGTGCAAGTTCATCTGGCGATAAAGTACCCAAGATTGCCAAAGCAACCTTTGCCCCTACTCCAGGAACATTTTGTAGAAGACAAAACCACTCCTGTTCAGCTCTTGTAGCAAAACCAAAAAGGCGGATTGCATCTTCCCGAACATGCGTTTCAATAAAAAGGCTTAACGCCTCCCCAACCGAGGGTAAAGAAGGACGCAGACGATTTGACACAAAAACAACATACCCCACACCGTGAACATCAAGAAGGATATGATCATCAAAGATATGTTCAAGGGTGCCCTTTAATTTGCCAATCATGCTTTCACCCCAATCATATCGCCATCCTTGCCTGATAAGATCGGTCAACACTCTTACGATGCATACTATGACAAAGAGCAAGAGCAAGAGCATCAGCTGCATCACTGCTATCAAATTCAGCCCGTGGGAGGAGAACTTTGACCATCATATGGATTTGTTCTTTAGCCCCATGTCCAACACCAATAACCGATTTTTTCACTTTGTTGGGCGCATATTCAAAAACAGGAAGAGTTGCTTGCGCAGGAACCAGCAATGCAATTGCACGCGCTTGCCCAAGTTTTAAAGTTGCTGTAGCATCTTTGTTGACAAACACATGTTCTACAGCAGCTTCATGGGGCATAAATTGATGCACAACCTCTGAAAGACCTTTGTGGATCTGACATAGCCTGGAAGCCAGCTCACACTGTACATCAGAAGAAACCGTCCCTGCTGCAATAAACTGAAGACGATTACCGACAACATCGATAACGCCCCACCCTGTACGCCGTAATCCGGGATCAATGCCTATAATACGAATCGTCTCTGCCATAAACTACAGTCTATACACTTTTCCCCCTTGTGAATAAAGACAAGACCACAAAGAAAACAGCAACCCAAGACAAAACCAGTAAAAAGATAATCATACCCCCAAATTTATACAATTATAACACGCAACGAACAGCATCTTTATAGAACACACTTTATGAAGCATAACTGAAATCAATCAAAACCATTCACACATTACAAGCAAGCACCCTCTAAAGCATAAAAATTCCCTTTCTATATCATATCTAATGCCATAACGGTTAAACATCGCAAGCGAGCAAATAGAGAGTGCTGGATTGTACATTCATTAAGTGTAAAGAGGCTATGCAATGGATGGTACACACTTTGCGAAAACTTTTTACATTATAGCATGACGCTACCATTATAAATCAACGCATTGATTTATAATGATAATTAATTATTTTGTATGTTGCATAAGAATCCCGAATATCCTAAGATTTTCTCATTACAAATCTGTTTATATTGAATCAATCAAAACCATTCGCTTACATATGAAACGTGGGATTGCCGTATAGAGTGAAACTGTACAAGAAAGGACTAAAAATGCCTCTAATGAATTGTCTCAAGAGCCAAGGGCTGTCACAACATTGAGGACTGGCAAATATTTTGCAAGCGTAAAAATGAGAGAGGCTCAACGGATGTGAATAAGAACTGAGAAGTGTTTTTGAATATACCCATCACACCACAATGACATTACGTAAAGAGGAACATTGCATAGAGAGGGACATTGCATGGGACACAGAGAATCCCTGAGGCATTCATTATATAGCACTTTATATGGCACTTTGATTTTGGATATTTTATTTTACGCGAGGGAAATAACTTCCATTCAAAACAAAAGAAGCCCCAAAACTGCAACAATGTGTATTATCCTCATTAACACACACTTTACAGCAGCTTTATAGGCATAAATTATAGAGCATAAATAAATTAATGTACAAGCCCCTGCTCTATCTAGCGTCTAATCATTATCATAGCCAAAACAAAATCACACGATAGATCAACAGAAAGTGTTCTAGCTGCAATCAACCAAAGTCGATTTCCCACAAAGACCAACCATACCCTATTCCATGCCATAATTCGAAATCAATACCTATCCCTCTCTCAGCTATAAACTCAAGATATTTCCTACGCTCAAATAGAAATTAGGCAGAAAAAAGCACTCTAAATTGGTTTTAGTTGTGACATTTTGGTCGTAAAAAATGGGTAGATTGCTCTAAATATCGCAAGAAAGAAGCAAGGAGCTATTTTTCTCAGAACGCCCAAAAGCTGTTTTCAGTAATTCGATTTATTTTCCCACTGGATTATCATCGTTCAAAATATAGCCGCCGCTTATTGACCAAAGCGCTTAAACTACAGCAGCATCTCTAAATGAAACAAAATGCACGCTTCTAAACGTAATGAATGAGAACAAATTGACGGAAAATTTCTGGCAATTCATGCCAATGAGGGGGTTCAAGTTCCAATGTCGGTGTATGAAGTGACACTTTTACAATTGCTTTTTTATTTGTTCTGATGACATTTCCCCTTCGCGCAAAGCAAGGGAATACCTCTAAGAACGCCCAAAGGCTGTTTTGAGCAATTCGATTTGTTTTCCTACAGGGTTATCATCTTCTAGAGCACAGGAGTCCGCAGTTTCCCACCCAGCACGCATATACTGTATCCGCGCTTCTAAACGCAATGAATGAGAAACAAATTGGCGAAAAATTTCTGGCAATTCATGCCAATGAGGGGTTTCAAGTTCCAATGTCGGTGTATGAAGTGACACTTTTACAATTTCTTTTTTTATTTGTTCTGATGACATTTCCCCTTCACGCTCTGCGCGAAGAAGAAGGAGTTGAGAAGCGATTTGCATAAGTCGTGTACTTAAATACATAGCCTCTTTCGCATAGACTGCAGAAACCTCTGCCGAAAGAGAGCGTGCCACTAATTTCCCTTCTGAGTCAATATACGCTGCGGTTTTTTCAATCAGCGCCATTGTTTCTTCGTAGAGACGATTAAAAGCATTTTCAAAAGCATTATGCTCAATCATGATAATAGGTTCATCATATGGACGTTTATGTACACTCACGCTTTTATACTCCAAGTATCAGCACAAAATCATACCCCTCAACGAACAGAGTATTAAAAAGTTTCTTTTGTTGCTGTATAGAACGCTTTTTTTTTAAAACTGCTACCTCTTTTAATTTTTTTGCGCAACGCACTTTTTATACTAAGGTTAACGTGCCCAACAAACACTATAGGAATGTTTTTTATAAACGGATCATTTTCCTTGAAAAGGACCACTGCCAAGATTGCCGTTTTTCACAATAATAAGCGACTCCAAATTGCAAAGCAATACCCGTTATTATTAAGAAGGTATCGGAAAAAAACGTTTCTGTCATCACTGTTTTTATAATTTGTCCAAACATCGCAAAAATGGTTCCCGTTACAAAGACCGGTAAACTATGTTTTCCTAAAATTGCTAAAGGATGTTTTGGAGAGACATAAAACCATTTATTGACATGCGGCAAAGAAAGAATGAGAAAGGCTAATGCAAGAACATGGAGTAAACGTGGCAAGCTTAAAAAGGTTTTATTAAAGTTCAACAATGGGGAAGACCAGCCAAGCCACCCCAAAATGCCCCACCAGTTTAAGCGAACCCATAACAGCGCCAACAAGAGATACGCTGCCGCACAAACAATCCAAAAAGACTGAAAAGCGATTGTTTTTCCTTGTTTAAGCGCTAAAGTACTGGTCAATCCTATGACGAATAAGAATTGCCAAGACAAAGGGTTTAAAAACCACTTTCCTTCTAAAGGATAAGAAGGAGGAGCAATTTTATAAAATCCGCAGATAAGATACAGCGTAAACGAACCCAAAAGCAGCCACTTTGTCTGTTTACAACTCAAATAAAGGATAAAAGGCGCAAAAAACATCAAAACGATATAAAGAGGAAGAATATTATTATATCCCAATTGATGCCCAAAGCTTAAGGTACTCAAAAATGCGATACCAGGCTCTTTAAAAAAGAGTCTCATATTGTTCATTGATAAAAGTTTTTCTGTTCGCCATAATAAAAAGGCAGCAAAAAAAAAGGCTTAACGTGACAAAAGTAGTAAAAAGATATGCGCCATAGAGCTGCAGAGCTCTGTACCACAGTTTTCGGATGATAAAAGCAAAGGATTTTTGCTGTAACCGTCCATGAAAGCTTAACCCAAGAGCAATCCCTGAAAGCAAAACAAACACTTCTGCACAATCAGAAAAACCGAAATTTCTATGAGTAAAAGACTCATAGATCGTTCTGGGAATATGGTTGATGAAAATCGTCAATAAGGCTAAAGAACGAAAAACATCAATACGTGTATCACGATGAGAAGGTTGAGTATTATGCTCAAGAATACCTTGGTATTTCATCAGTGGACTCCCACACGTTGCAACCCCCTTGAAGTCCCATAAAATGGTGCTTACCCTTATTGCCAACAAGCATGAACAGGATGAAATTTTAATTTTTAAGTATCAAGTTTCATTTTAAGCGTTTATTTTTTAAAAGGCAAAAGTTTTTTAAAGGCAAAAGAACGAAAAGCATCCATACGTGTATCACAGCAAAAAGGCGACATATTATGCTTAAAAACACTTTCATTTCTCATAAGCAGGCTCCCACACACCCACAAATCCTTTAAATTACGTGAAAATGGTAGTCACTTTCATCGCAAATAAGCATAATAGAATGAAACTTTAATTTTAAGCATTATTTTTCTCTAAGAAACAGGGATTTGACATGACAGAACAAAAAAATAAACCAATTGATCCACCTCTTTTCCCTCAGTTGATTTTAACACTCGATGTTCGGCGCAACACCCCACAAACATTTTTGCAGCAAATTTTGCAAACAAAGTCTTTTGCATGCGTCATCCTCTATGATTCTGAAAAGTTGAAAGATGATGGCTCTTTTTTACAACAACAAGCGCAAACTTACGCAGAAGATATTCAACATCATGACGCAGCCCTTCTCATCGCTGATGAAAGCCGCATTGCTGGGCGCATAAAGGCTGATGGATTGCACATAGAAGATGATCTTAACGCTCTTGAAAGCTTCAAAAATCAGCAAAAGGAACAAAAAATCATAGGCTTTGGCAATTTACGCAATCGCCATAGTGCTATGCTTGCAGCGGAAACAGGTGTTGATTACCTGTTCTTTGGAAAACTCGGGGCTGATAAAAAACCCCAAGCGCACCCCCGCAATCTACAGTTAGCAACATGGTGGGCAGAAATTATGCAAACCCCCGCCATTATCCAAGCAGGAAGCGATTTTTCAACCTTTGATGAAGTCTTAAAGACTGGATGTGAATTCATTGCTGTAGAAGAAGTGATTTTTGGGAACGACAACCCCTTAATACTGCTTAAAACAATGCAAGAAAAATGTGAAAACACCCCCTTGTAATATAGGAGGAGAATTTATAAATAAAGCGTTAATAAAAATCCAAACACTCACTACTATATTACTTATATAGAACACACAATAACAGATAAAGAGAATACCTCGAAACTCAATAAAATTGCTTAATAATTCAATCAAATTGATAAAAAAAACTAGCGTCTTTTTTCATATAATATATAGAAAAAAGGATCATAGAAACTTTCTCGTTCAATGTCTTATAAAGACAAAGCATTGTGATTGGGGAAAATGGTCATTTTCAATATTGGTACTGAATACCAATAGCTGACGATACAAATATGCAGGGGACATAAAAATGCAATATAGCGGAACACTTGAAGATCTTAAAAACATAATTCGCAAAGCTGGATATCAAATCAAAGAAACTAAACCTCTATCACATCCATCCCCTGAAGGATATCAGATCAAAACCTCCGAAGGAGGCACTACTAATTGGTTTAAAAGCACAGGAAAACTTCAAGTTCAAGGCAGCGCAAACATAAAACAAAAGCTAACAGAAGATTTAGCAAAGCATCTAGAAGAAACATCAACGATTCCTTCCTCAAAAACTGCTTCCAATCCTTCAAATAAAAAAATCTTTATCGTTCATGGCCATGACCATATTGCTCTAGAGCAACTTGAACTTATTCTTCGCAGGCTTGGTCTCGAACCATACATCTTAAAAAATACTGGTGGTAATGGTTTAACCCTCATTGAAATTTTGGAAAAAGAAGCTTGTAACGATTCTATAGGATTTGGTATTGTGCTATTTACTCCCGATGATATAGGCTATGCTAGATCTGACAAGGAAAAAAAAGAACAATTTCGTGCACGACAAAACGTTATTTTTGAAATGGGCATGTTAACCGCTGCACTTTCTCGCAAAAATGTCGCTATTCTAAAAAAACAAGACCTTGAACTCCCTTCAGATTTTGGTGGGCTTAAATACATTCCTTTTAAAAAACACGTAAAAGAAACACTTCCGGATCTTTTTGATCGACTATGTGAAGCCGGCTACAATTTAGATGCAAAAAAATTTGCTACAGCATCACGTTAAATTTGAATAATGCTTATGTTTATTTTTTAAAGCGCACGCCCAAAACCACAAGACACCCCACCACATTCCACAGACACACACATCCTATAGGCTCAAAGAAACGATCCACCCCCACCCTTCTTCAAACAGCAAGCGATTGTGCAAATTTTAATGAAGAGACCGAAATTCATTACCATGGAAGAAATCATTTTAGTCTCTTTGATAAACGCGGGGATGTTGTCATGATTTTGGTAATCGTTCCAGAAAGGTTTAAGAGGCAGATAGCCTCTGATTAGATTAAAGAAAAATAGGAAATTCACGTCGGGCATGTACTACAGCTACAATTTCGATTTGATTTGCAGCTACTCGATACAATATAAGGTAATTTGGATGCGCTACAATTTCTCGTAATCCTAATACCTTCTCACTCTGTCTGTATAAATATGGATGTTCAGCCAATGGCAGTACGGATGCTTCCAAAAACCTTTTCATTCGGCGCGCAGCAGATGGATTTTCGCGAGCAATATAGGTAACATCTGACGCAAATTGTCGCGCGCCGAAGACAACCAAACAACCGGAAGCATCACTTGTCCTGTTCAGCTTCAAGCTGACTGATTATAACTTCCATTTCAGCCATAACCTCATCATGCGGAATAGGAGGATATGGATTTGCAAGACTGCTCGCTACCTTATCGCGCAGCCATGCAGTGTAGCTGCTTTCCTGTTCAATGGTTTCGAACTCTGAAATTAGCAGAGAAAGGGTGATCTTTATAACATATGTCCTTTCTATTCCTGAATATTGAAGATAATTACTCTTGGCTATGTTGTCAATACTAGCGAATTGAAAATGTTTAACTTTTAAGCGTCCAAAGTTCTTTTGATCTTAAAACTTAAGGCTTTTTAACCCTCTCAAAAAACACGGGGGCTGTTGTCATGATTTTGGTAATCATTCCAGAGAGGTTTAAGAGGCAGATAGCCTCTCATTAAAAAACAAATTTTGTAAGTAAAAAACTATTTTTATTGTAAATTTCCTGAAATTACTTTATGAATTAAAAGATGTTTTGGTCGCATACGCAACGACCAAGAGGGTCTTGAAAGCCCGAAAATCTAAACATGAATTTACCCCACTTTGTGGGTATCCCGGAATTCCGGGAGTTTTTGCTATGTCCAGGTGCTTTAAGCACTAAAAGCAAAAAAAGCTGATTAGATTTCAGTACTTTCAAGCTCCCGGAATACTCATGCGAGGGCGCTCGCGACCGGCGGGGGGCTTTAAAATGCAAACCAAAGATCTTGATAACGACATTTTCATTGGCAAAAAAATTCGTTTGAGACGAAAAATGTTGAAGATGTCTCAAAAAACATTAGGTCAGCACTTAGGTGTCACTTTCCAACAAATCCAGAAATATGAAAACGGCTTAAATCGTGTCAGCGCAGGGCGTTTAATGGAAATTTCTGATATTTTGAATGTTCCCATTGCCTTTTTTTATGCCGATATCATTACAAAACAACAGCCCGCATACCACCATGATGAAATCGCATCAAGCACAGAGGAATATCTGCTGCTCAAAAGATTTAGAACTCTCACAACGGTAAAAAAGAAAGCCTTTTTACAACTGATCTCTGAAGAGAATGCAAGCTAATATAACGCGATAGCGTGCACTATTCAAAGTCCCCTTTGTAACACTTTATTGCTTGAATGCAAAACATACCACCCCTCCATTTTAAAAAACGACACGTTAAGAGACACTATTTTAATTTTTATTGTAAATTTTTTGAAATTACTTTATGAATTAAAAGATGTTTTGGTCGCATACGCAACGACCAATAGGGATTAAAAGCCTGAAAAACTCAAACATGAATTTACCCACTCCTGTGGGTATCCCGGAATTCCGGGAGATTTTGCTATGTCCAAGTGCTTCTCAGCACTAAAAGCAAAATGCTGATTTGAGTTCAGTGCTTTTAACTCCCGGAATACTCATGCGAGGGCGCTCGCAACCGGCGGGGAAAAATGCAATCTCAAAATCTTAATATTGATCTTTTTATTGGCAAAAAAATTCGTTTGAGACGAAAAATGCTAAAAATGTCTCAAACAACTTTAGGACACGCTTTAGGTGTTACTTTCCAACAAATCCAGAAATATGAAAACGGCTTAAATCGTGTCAGCGCAGGGCGATTAAAAGAAATTTCTGATATCTTGAATGTTCCACTTTCCTTTTTTTATGCCGATATCTTAACAAAACAACAGCCCGCATACCTTCATGATGAAATCGCATCAAGCACAGAGGAATACCTGCTGCTCAAAAGATTTAGAACTCTCACAACGGTAAAAAAGAAAGCCTTTTTACAGCTGATCTCTGATGAGAATGCAAGCTAACATCACACGGATAGCGCACTATTCATAAGCATTCATACGTATTTTAAAAAGCAACCTCCATTGTAAGCATTTTTTCATTTTAAGAGGAGAAGCCCTTGATATAATAGAAGATAAGCATCTTTATATACGATAACCCTTCATCATTATTATTTTTAACAGAACTATTTTAAACAGTCTGTCTCTCGTCGACATTTATGCTACTTTTTTAACTTACCCAACCCTACCTTGAACCAAGACGAAAAACTGAGAGATAAAAAGTAATATAGAAATGAAATTCTTATACGGCTTGTAATGATGAAAAAAAAATGTGAAAATTCTGATCGGTAATGAGGAGAAAACACCATGATCAAGAGAAGCGTGAAGCTGCTTATCTTAGGCGTGATTGGGCTTGCAAGTTCTGCTGTAAGTTCAGCGGGAAACACTGAAGAAATCTCAAATTCTGAAAGCTCTTTCAATACGATTCAAGAAGCTTCAAACACTCAAGAACCTTTTCAGCCCTTAAAAGCTGGAGACTATGACCAAGCCTATGACTATTACATCCAAGGTTATTATTTAAAAGCTTTTCGTGAAGCACTCCGACGTGCTGAAAAAAATGATCCTTTTGCACAAACTCTTCTTGCCCGAATTTATATGGAAGGATGTGCTGTTCCTATTGACGGTGCGCGTGCTGCTTTATGGTTTGAACGCGCCGCAAAACAGGGGGAACCCCAAGCACAACTACGCTATGGACTTATGTTGTTTGATGGTCACTTTATAAAACAAAATCAAGAACTTGGTGCGCAATTCATTCAAAAAGCTGTCAAAGCAGGCGTCAAGGAAGCCTATTTTTATTATGGACAACTGCTTCTTTATAAAGCCTCACAGGAAAAACAAGCTCTCCCTGGTGTTTCTTCCCAAAGTCGTGAAAATGAAGCAATAGAGCAAGCCTTAAAATGGTACTTAAAAGGTGCTGCTCTTGGGGATGCTGAAGCGGCTTTTTCTGCTGCAAAAATTCTTTCCTTAGGCACATTAAAACGACCAAAAGATGATCACAATGCCCGCAAGCTCATGGAAGTAGCAGCTCAAAACAACCACTTAAAAGCTCAACTTCATTTAGCACAATGGCTTGTACAAGGGCGTGGAGGAGAAACAGATTTTCAGCGTGCTTTTCATTTACTTC
Organism: Bartonella sp. OC16QHHD; assembly: GCF_042194035.1. NCBI lineage: Bacteria > Pseudomonadati > Pseudomonadota > Alphaproteobacteria > Hyphomicrobiales > Bartonellaceae > Bartonella > Bartonella sp. OC16QHHD. The sequence goes on from NZ_JBHIMJ010000079.1 coordinate 68,640, forward strand.
ACAGAAATGCCGTCAACATGATTGCACCAGCACAGATTTCCCTTGCAAGGCTTTATCGAGATGGCACAGGAACAAAAGGCGATATAATAATGGCAGCGGCATGGTATATGCTTGCAAAGGAGGCAAAAATGCAAGCTCCTGATCTTGAAATAATGCTCCAAGGCATGGACAAGACACAACTAGAAAAAGCGCACAAAGAAGCAATAAAGCTCCTTCCTGTTTTTTAAAATACTCCTCTCTGCTTCAAAAAGATAAAATTTATAGAAATTCCGGGAGATTTTGCTCTGTCCAGGTGCTTTAAGCACTAAAAGCAAAAAGGCTGATTCGGACTCAGTGTTTTTAACTCCCGGAATACCAACGCGAGGGCGCTCGCAACCGGCGGGGGCTTTAAAATGCGAGCCAAAAATCTTGATAACGACATTTTCATTGGCAAAAAAATTCGTTTGAGACGAAAAATGCTAAAAATGTCTCAAAAAACATTAGGTCAACATTTAGGTGTTACTTTCCAACAAATCCAG
>NZ_JBHIMJ010000020.1:0-2255 GCF_042194035.1 Bartonella sp. OC16QHHD
CTCTGGACGGTTTCTCAGATCATCAAGCCGCGCTTCATTCAAGATCTTGGGAAACTTCGGGTTGTCTGACCAGTTGATCTCAACACGCTTGATTGCCTCATTGTCTGAAAAGCGAAACCGCTTCTCAACGGGAGCATTCTCTCGCAATGGATTCCATGTCACCCACAACTCTGCTCTCCACCCCTCTCCTTCTTCACGCAAAGTCGGTATAAGCGTCTGCCAAGCCGTCTCTGTAACGGGCTCTGCTTCATCAACCCAACAAAGCAAAATGCGCCCCATCGATTTAATGCTCGCAATATTACGGTCAAGACCAGAAAACTGAAAGGCTACGCGACCATCTATCGACTTAATCGAAGATTCCCCAACCTTGTAATAGTCCTTTAAAAAGTCGTGCGCTTCAATGGCGCGCTTAATCTCCTCCAATGAACTTTCTGCCAAAGAATTCTGAAACTGACGTGCACAAAGAATGGTCCCCGATATCCCCTGCATACCAAATTGATAGCCTTTTAAAGCCGCCATCAATGCAAATGATCTTGTCTTTCCAGACCCTCGTCCACCCCAAGCCGCCCGTACCAAAGCGTCCCCTGCAAAAATAGGAATGAGTTTTGGTACAATACTAATCTGTCGTGTTGTCATTGACCAAAGGCGCGATTTCTACACGCGTTATCATCTTAATGGCTCCCCCATCTTCACCTGTTACCTGTAAAGGCAACACCTTACCAAGCAACGCTAAATAAGCAGCGGGGCATTNTTTTATTCCCAGCATTCTCAGCAGCCTTAACCACTGCTTCTTTTAAAATGCGCGTCACTTTATTTGGAACGCCTTTGACACGCCCTTGACCTGCCTTTGGTGGTATACGCTTTTTAATGGGTTGTGGAGCCTGCTGTGTATTTTGTGATGTCATAAAATACGCCCTCCAGATAATAAAAAACCCCGCATTTGCGGGGATTCCAAACTGTACATTTCCCTCTCTAGACACAATACGCCTAAGTACAGCAATGTCATTAAATACGATTTGTTACACTTTGTCAACATAAAAATAACACATATTGATAATTTCAAAGGGGATCGGTTAAGCAGTGTTCTAAACAGTGGATCGTCAAAAAAGAGAAGATAATGATTATAGAAAATTTATGCTTTATTGGAGTTTTGATAGCATTGTTTTTATTAATGCTATTCAATGCAATACATGCCATTAAAAAGCAGGAAAAAAAGGGAAAGAAATAGTTGCATACTGCACTGTACTATTTTTACCAACGTTTGTTCCATGGATTCCTACACTTATAATATTTAATTCTAACCTTATAGGAAATGATCTACAAGAAAAAGTGGCTGCTCTATTGCTAGCTATATCTGCCGTGAGTTTTATCATATCATGTATAATGATAAAAACAATGCGTGAAGATGGTCTACAAGATAACATTAAAGACATAGCTTTAATAACTTGTGGAATACCACTTCTAATTTGTGGTTTCATTGGTGGTATAATTGCACTTTTTATGTGGAATATAACAATAGGGATAATAATTTTAGGGTTATTAGTTTTAATCGGTATAGGTATAAAAGAAAGTTTGAGAGTGATTTTGGGAATAATTGGAGTAATATTGGGGTTAATACTAACGATAGCGTTGATCAAGTTTATTTGGAAAATTGTCTAATGAAAAGTACTTATAAAGCACATTAAGAGTAACGCGTAATGAATTCACAAGATGTGGTAACATTTGATCTTCTATCACGAGGTACTGTAGCGCAGCGTGAAGATTATATTGTCTATAGAGGCATTGGGCTTCTTTTAGTGCCTCTTGCATGTTTATAAACTGCTCTGTTGCAAATGCTACCCACTTGTCTCTTGCTTTATCATCAGAAGATGATGGCATTTCGTCATAAATTGCATTAGGCAAGCCTTTTGCACAAAGGTAATTATTTCTTATCTGTAGGTACTGTTGCGCGGCATCATATTGCTCTTGAGTAAGCACGCCTTTTAAACAAAGTCGCCCTATATAAGACCCAGAAAGTGGATTTTTTGCCTCCTGTAGCGTTAAACCGAAGCGCTTTGCACGTATCTCTATTGCCAATTTATCAACGGCTTCACGCGGTGCTTTTGCACGTGATATACGTCCGTTTGGTTCTCTTACCTGCCCTGCTATTTTAGGGCGTCCCCTCTTTTTATTTCTTTTCATAACACCGCCTTTTATTTAAAAAGGAACACTGTCATTCATAACGGTATGGGGCGTATCAAGAGGTCTGTAAATGC
>NZ_JBHIMJ010000045.1:0-5433 GCF_042194035.1 Bartonella sp. OC16QHHD
GGTGGTCAGTTGCATGATTATACTGAAGAGCAGATGAAGATAGTTCTTGAAGATGCCAATAAGTATACGGATGAGAAAGTTTCTCATATTGTAAAAGATGGAGTTAATGAGGCTAATTCGTATACGGATATGAAGTTTTCGACATTAAATTATGCTGTTGAGGATGTTCGAAAAGAGGCAAGACAAGCAGCAGCTGTTGGTTTAGCGGTAGCTGGTTTACGCTATAGTGATATTCCTGGAAAATTAACAATCGCATTTGGTAGTGGTTTATGGCGTAGTCAATCTGCTTTTGCTTTTGGTGCAGGTTATACTTCAGAGAACGGTGATATTGGTTCCAACTTGTCAATTACCACTTCTGGAGGTCACTGGGGTATAAGTGCAGGGGTTAATGTGATACTCAACTAATAAACGACTAAATCCATAAAATTGATTTGCCCTTTTCTTAAATAAGAAAAAGGCAAATTTTTTATCTTTTTCCAGAGCTCTCTAAAGCTATTCTAAATGTATAAAACTCCCGTAATTATATAAAATCCGAATATAAAAAGCCTCTGACAACTTTGTTGAGAATAAAAGACCTTAGTGGTAAAGATTCAAAAAATTGATTGCTATTATTTTGATTTGTTAAAATGCTTCACGCAATGTCAATACGAATATACCCTTTATTAAAAGGAGACAGTTTTAGCTTTTATTTTCGTATAGTTTTAAACGTATGCTTTATAATGCAATGATCTACAGATATGCAACGTACTCCAAACACAAGTATTGCTTTAGGGTAGTGGAGCGCAAACGGAAAAAGAATGGAGCGTTTCTGTAGGTAATATGGCTTACGCTTTAGAGAAAAGCAGTATCGCAATAGGTAGTGAATATAATAAGAAGAGCGAATACGGGGAAAATGATTATACTCTTTCGAAGAGTGATTATTCAACAGTAGTGGGAGCTGTTTCTAAAGTTTTAGAATATGGTTCGATTTCACTTGGTTACTCCGTGCATATACATTTGCTCAAGAAGCTATTTCTATGGGCTTCTATTCAAAAGCAAATGGGGTTGGAAGTATCGCTTTAGGTTCTTATTCTAAAGTGACGGTTGATGGGGGGCTATTGGGAACAACTCTGTGTCCGGTAGGGCTGATGGCGTTTTTGGGTATACGTCTCTTCTGCAAGGACCGGCTAAAAACCCTGAATCTCAATGGAAAAGTATGAAAGTTGCAGTAAGTATTGGTGTTCCTAGTAAGAATATAATGCAACAAATTATAGGCGTAGCAGCTGGTAGCAAACCTACCGATGCAGTGAACCTTAGACAGTTGCAGGATTTAGAAGAAGTTGTAAGAAAAAAGGGTGGAAACTGTTTATTGCTGGTGAGGAAGTTAAAGATATGGGTGCTAGATAGTACAATAAATTTTTCATCTGGAGTAAGTAACTTCAGGGTTAAAAGAGATAAGGACGATGAAAATAAGCTCATATTGAGTTTGGCTAATGATATAGCATTGAAAAGCATAACATTAGGAGAAAAAACAAAAGTAGATGCAACAGGCTTAGTAATTACTGATGTCCCACAAATAACCACCGGTAGTATTAATGCGGCAAGTAAACAAGTAACAAATGTTGCAGAAGGAACTAGCAATACTGATGCAGTGAATTTTTCACAACTGAAGGGAATAAAAGAACAAGTAGCAGTGAGTATTTTTGTAAAATAGGATATAGCAACGAGACACATTACCATTAGTAAGGATATAGATGGGGCATTTAGTAAAAAGCTTTCATAAATCCTCTAATGAAATAAAAAATCTTATTCACGAAAAATAAACTGATGCCTAAGCGGATAATCAATAGGTACAAAAATTATATTTCTTTCAAAGAGATCAAAGCTAAAAACGACATGCAACCTTTGATAGAAAAACAAAATCCATTCTAATATTAAGTATTTTTTTACCTTCCTCAAATTGACTTTCACGAACCTACCCCTAATTACCCTCTAAAGGCGTTGCAGAAACAACAGCTTACGTCTTAATTTTATTTATGTCCTAAAAACACAGGCTGTAAGAGCGCGGACATGCAAGGGAAATAAGAAAGCTTTAGGGCTCTAGATTATACCTTTTTTGTGTTTTTAATCTATTATTATGAAGGGGGTATTATGAAAAAATTATACACTACACAAAATCTGCGTGATTTGAGTTTTTCTCGCTCACATTGTCGATCATCATTGTTTAAAGTAGCGTCGTTAGGAACTGCGGTTGCCTTATTTTTATCGAATGCTGCTCCTGTTTTTTCAGCAAATCTCGATTTAACAAAGGCATCTCTTGAAAATGTGAAGAATGCCGCTGTAGTTTATCCGCAAAGTACTATTTCTGCGTATGATGATTATAACAGTGGTATGGATGGTTATAATTCTGTAATAAATGTTTTAACAGCCGACGGAAAATTTGCATGGGAAGATGCGCAAAACATCTTCACAGCGAATGGCACGCTCGTTTCTGATTCAAAAAGGGATAAGAGGGCTAAAAAAGCTGTTGTTTTAGATCCAGAGAAATATACGGCAAAAGAGAAAAGTTTTACTATAAACTCTATGGCTCGCGCTTCAGGGCTAGACGGTATTGCGATAGGTTCCGTATATGATAATCAAGATAGCATTGGGGAATATACATTCGCGAATGATTACTCCTCAAAGGTGAGGGCTGATGGTAATGGAGCTATTGTTATAGATAAGAATGCTGAAACGCGTGCGGCTGAAACGCGGGCGTATGGCAATGTTGTTCTTGGGGACGGTTCTTCGACTACATCGCTTGCTGGCGCTAGCGGTTACAGTCCTATCGAGCTAAGCGAAAAAAATAAAAACAGTGAGGTATGGAAAAGTACTGCGCATGCAGCAACTATTGGTGATTATAAAAATCAGGTAACACGCCAGCTTGAAGGAGTGGCTGCTGGTAGTTATTCTACCGATGCCGTTAATGTTGCACAGCTAAAAGCGTTAAAAACTTACGTAGACCAAGGTTGGCAGCTATCTATTGGGGGTAAAAATGCCACAACGATTGGTATAACGAGCACGGTAGATTTGTCGGCTGCAAGTGATAACCTTAAGATTACAAAAGGTGCGGAAGACAATAATGTAAAATTTGATCTAGCTAACAATATTACAGTGGAACGAGTTACCGCTGGGAGAAGCTCTATAAGTGATGATGGCATTATATTTGCTGATGGGGCTAGAATAACTGTGGATGGTATTGATGCTGGCAATAAGCAGATTACAGGAGTGGCAGCTGGGGAAGAACCTTATGATGCAGTGAATTTTGCGCAGCTACAAGAGATAAAAAATCAAATAGCAGCAAATAGTCTTGTTAAGCAAGATGGTGGAGAAGAAGGTCGTATCACCATTGGTATAGAAACAGGTGGTTCTGAAATCAATGTTGCAAACAAATCGGGTGAAGATAGGATAATTTCCGGTGTGAAGGCTGCTGTAAACAATAACGACGCTGTTAATAAACAACAGCTCGATGGTCAGATTGCAGATGTTGTTGACACTATAAAAAGCAATAGCCTTGTTAAGCGAGAAGAAGAGACAAATCGTATCATCATCGGTAAGGAAATAGAAGGCACAGAGATTAATATTGCAAACAAATCAGGTGATGCTCGTGCAATTTCCGGTGTGAAAGAAGCAGTTAAGGATGATGAAGCCGTTAATAAAAAACAACTTGATGGTGAAATTGCAGATATCACGGACAGTATTAAGGTCATTAAAGAAGCAAATAACTTTGCGGTTCTTTATGATAAAAATGCAGATGGCACCATTAATTATAATAGCGTGACTTTGGGTGGTGATAAGACTACGGCACCAGTTTCTCTCCATAATGTACAAGCTGGTACAATTGCAAAAGGGTCGAATGATGCAATTAATGGTAGCCAGATTGAAAAAATATCTGGAGATATAGCAGGTATTTTTGGTGGTGATGCGGACTTTCACGACGGTATCTTGTTTGGTCCGCACTATCATTTATCGCACATTTCTGAAGATGGTGCAGCAGTAACTAAGGACCATAATAATGTTGGTACAGCTTTGACAGGGCTTGATGAGAATATAAACAATGTGAATGGTCGCTTAACACATGTAGCTAATGAGTTCACTCAGAAAATTGAGGGTGTTTCTAAAGATTCTCTATTGTGGAGTAATGATGAGCAGGCATTTGTAGCACAGCATGGAGAGGGAAGAACCAATAGCAAAATTAAATTTCTTGCCAATGGAGATATTGCTGAAGATTCAACCGATGCAGTAAATGGTTCGCAGCTCTTTGCTACTAATCAGAATGTTACCACTGTTACGAATGATCTAGCAAAAATTTCTCAAAATACATCTAAATATTTTGGTGGTGGTGCAGATATATCTAACGGTAAGGCTCCCACTTATACTATTCAGGGTAAGCCACATAATGATTTTGAATCTACTTTTAATGCTGTTGATACTTCTATCACGAATATCCAAAATCAAATCACTAATGCAGCAAAGAATAGCCTTGTTAAGCAGGAAGGAGATGCAGGTACTATTACCATTGGTGTGATAACGGGGGGGACAGAAATTAATGTTGCAAACAAATCTGGTGATGCTCGTACAATTTCTGGTGTAAAAGCTGCAGAGCGAAATGATGAAGCTGTTAACAAAGCCCAGCTTGATAAAAGTATAGAGAAGATTTCTAATGATATTAATCTTACAAGTGCTGCTGCAGTTCTCTATGATAAAGAAAACGATACCGTTAATTATAATAGCATAACTTTGGGTGGTGATAAGACTACAGCACCAGTTTCCCTCCATAATGTTAAAGATGGGAAAATTGCTGAAGATTCGCATGATGCTATCAATGGTAGGCAGATTGAAAAAATATCTGGAGATGTAGCAAACATTTTGGGTGGGAATGCGGAATTTAGCGACGGTATTTTGTTCGGTCCGCTCTATCATTTATCGCGCATTTCTGAAGATGGCGTAGCAGTATCTAAAGACCATAATAATGTTGGTGACGCTTTGACAGGGCTTGATGACAATATCAACAATGTGAATAGCCGCTTAACACATGTAGCCAATGAATTTACTCAGAAAATTGAGGGTGTTTCTAAAGATTCTCTATTGTGGAGTAATGATGAGCAAGCATTTGTGGCACAGCATGGAGAGGAAAAAACCAATAGCAAAATTAAGTTTCTTGCCAATGGAGACATTTCTGAAGATTCAACCGATGCAGTAAATGGTTCGCAGCTCTTTGCTACTAATCAGAATGTTAACACTGTTACGAATGATCTAGAAAAAATTTCTCAAAATACATCACAATATTTTGGTGGTGGTGCAGATATATCTAACGGTAAGGCTCCCACTTACACTATTCAGGGTAAGCCACATAATGATTTTGAATCTACTTTTAATGCTGTTGATACTTCTATCACGAATATCCAAAATCAA
>NZ_JBHIMJ010000042.1:0-1469 GCF_042194035.1 Bartonella sp. OC16QHHD
CATCGACAATCTCTTCATTCAGAGTGGTGAAAGCACTGTTAACACCTTCAAAAGCAGCAGCAACATTGTGATAAGTCTTCTTGTCACCTTCTGTGCCATCAGCATCAAATTGTGCAACTTTGAAATCAGGTTTCGTCCATTTGCCATCCTCATACTTGGCATTACCACCGAAATACTCCGCAAGGGCTGTGTTCGTAGAATGGAGCTGTGAACCATTCACCGCATCCGTTGAGCTTTCTGAGAGTTCACCATCCTTAAGAAACGTGATCTTGCTGTTGCCTTTTTTCTCTCCTTCTCCATGCTGCGCACTAAAGGCATTTGCATCCTTGCTCCATACCAAAGAATCCTGTGCAACTCCTTGTGAAACCTCTTTAATCCGTGCATTCACATTCTTGATATTTGCATCAAGAGCTGAAAAAGCGGTTCCAACACCTTCATATGATTTATTTGTTACATCACCCTCTTTAGAAACTGTCGATAAGTCATAGCTGGGAACTGTAAAAGTGCCATCAGCACTAAACGATGCTTTACCTCCTAAAATTTTTGCTAAACTCGCAGCTATGGTATTAATCTGTCCACCCGTAACCGCATCGCTCGAACCCGCCACTAGAGAACCATCAGCCAGCGATGTGACCTTGCTGTTTGTCTTTTCACCTTCTTTTCCATGCAAGGCTACAAAAGCATTACTCTGATTACTCCATGATAAAGAATCCTGTGAAACTCCTTCTGAGACTTCCTTAATACGATCGTTAACGGTTTTGATATTCTCATCAAGTCCTTTAAAGGCTGTTTCAACACCTTCATACGATTTATTTGTTACATTACCCTCTTTAGAAACTGTCGATAAGTCATACGTTGGTCCTGTAAAGTTTTTGCCATCAAAGGATACAGCGCCACCTAAAATCTTTGATAAATCCGAAGCTATGGTATTAACCTGTCCACCCGTGATTGCATCATGTGAATCCTTGGCAATCTTACCATCAGCAACATTATGGAGACCTACAGCTGTCTTATCTTTACCACCTAAAGTCACACTCGTGTAATTAATGCCGCCATTATCACCATCTTTTTTATCGTAATGAACAACGGCTGAATCATCAGACTGAAGGCTGGTAGAAAGATCCTTCAGACTTTTATCAAGCTGACCTTTGTTAACAGCTTCATTATCCTTTGTTGCTTCACCAACACCTGAAATTATCCGATCCGCACCAGTCTTGTTGGCTATATTGATTTCACTGCCTTCTACTGCAGCTCCAATAGTGAGACGATGTGTTGTTTGGTCTTGCTGAACAAAGCTTTCGCTTTCTACTTTGTTAATCACATTATTAACCTGTTCAGTCAATTTATTCTGAACATTTGTGATAGAAGTACCTACACCTTCAAAGGCAGAAGCTACATCAGGATATTCTTTGTTTTCTGTTTCGCCATCATCCTTAACGGACTTAACAGTGAATTTAGGAGCAGTCCAT
>NZ_JBHIMJ010000012.1:0-1649 GCF_042194035.1 Bartonella sp. OC16QHHD
TTTAAACAAAAAGCGCGTTGCAATCACCTGTTTTGAAGCCAATGTATGCATGTGTCATAGAGGACAACTCGCATTAGCTCTCACTCAATTGCCTGATTGGAAATATGAAATTAAGCACATCTAAAAAATAAACTTACAGATTTTTTACATATGGGGGTGCTTCTCTTCACAAATGGCTCCTAGCCCCCCCCTTCCTAACAACTTTCAAGTAATGCGTGATTCACGCCACATGTGAATTGCATCTCAATGTAAGGAGAAAAGATATGGCACCTCGTAAAGCTATCATAACGCAAGCAGACATTGCACGAGCTTTAAGAGAAGCAAAAAAGCAAAAATGCGAACTCATAGAAATCAAACCTACCGGTGAACTGCTTATCTATCTTAAAGCAGATATTCCAATACCAAATTCAGTTAGCCACCCAGACAAACTTTTAGATTTGTCAAAGAATGAATATTACGAAACCGCACTCTCTAAGATGTAAAATACCATGCCTAAACCACGTCCTCCTCATCTCGTTAAACAAATTACTCAACATGGCAAAATTGTATGGTATGTACGTATTGGTCATGGNTTATACTTCCTAAATCAAAAACCGGTAAACTTGTTGAAGGGTCATTTGCATGGCTGCTTAAACAATACTTTAACAGCGTTCATTGGCATAGCCTTGCTAAAGCTACGAAAAGACAAAGAGAACTTATCCTTATGAAGGTATGTGATGCTATAGGAAACATTCCATACAGAGAAATAAAGAAATCACATATTACAGCGGGTGTTGAACGCCGCAAAGAAAAACCAACAGCTGCCCAAAATTTTCTAAAAGCACTTAATGGACTTTTTAATTGGGCGATCGATCAAGAACTTCTGGAGAATAACCCAGCTTTAGGAATAAAAAGACCTCCTCTCAACAACAAAGATGGATTTGCTGTTTGGACAGAAGAAGATGTTGAAAAATATTATCACCATTGGTCACATGGTTCACATGAACGCGTCTGGATTGATGTTCTTCTTTACACGGGTTTGCGTCGTGGTGATGCGGTCCGCATTGGTTGGAACGATGTCAAAGATAATATCATTCATCTCAAGACAGAGAAAAGTAAATTCCAAACAGATGTTTTTCTACCCATTTTGCCTGAATTAGCAGAAACTCTAAAAATTGGTCCTATTGGAAATGAAACATTCATTTGCGGAAAAAACGGAAATAAACTCGTAAAAGAAAGTTTTGGCAACCTTTTTCGTGAGGCTTGTAACGTAGCGGGAATCAAAAAATCAGCACATGGCTTAAGAAAATTAGCAGCAACACGCGCCGCTAATTCAGGTGCAACAGTATCACAACTCAAGGCAATTTTTGGATGGACCGACGACAACATGGCATCTCTTTATACAAAAAGCGCAGATCGCAAAAGGCTAGCTATAGAAGCGATAAAAAAGCTCCAAAAAAAATGAGGGATAGTGCTATAAAAAACATTAATGGAATCAATAATGATAAATTTCCCCCATATCGCAATAACTCATTTATTTTATTTAAAATTATTGAAACTCTTTTGGGCACCATTTTATTTCTTAAATATATTGAAATATATAGATTTTTTCTTTAAACAGCCATTTTCAGACCACCTTTTAGACCACCTTCTACAGTTTATATAATTTT
>NZ_JBHIMJ010000055.1:0-23411 GCF_042194035.1 Bartonella sp. OC16QHHD
TGAGACTGTGATTTCCTTTGCTGTTACTTTATCAGCCGTGATTTTTGCGCGATAGCGGTAAGTCACCTTATAGCTGCTCCCTGCTAAAGGTTCGTCTCCCACCGGTGCCCAATCAATGGTGTCTCCGGTTTTTTTAAAATCCGTTCCTTCTTTAAATTCCTTGCTTCCTTGAACGATTTTGATAAACGCGGTGATGCTTTTATCAGGAACACCATCACACCCCGAAGCAACTGCACCACGGGTGACGTTAACGGTTTTTTCTTTTGTCAACAAAAGAGACTGAATATCAGCAATAGGAAAATAATAGGGTTTAAAGGTGAAACTTGTTTTCCCTTTTGGGGGCGAAAAAATGTGCGTTTCGCTAGGAACAACGCTTGTCGAAAAATCCTCTGGCTCTTCATGGCGCAAGGCGGCAAGGCGTTTGCGTTTAAAGCCATTGATATTGGCTTCTCCTTCTTGAATACTAAACACTTGGCAACCATTATTTGCTCCCAATGCGCTCACACGGCAGCCACTCACGATATAATGCCCATGGGCGCGGTCGTACGTCGCAATAGCTTGCATGGCGGGTTCAAGCAATGAGGGCGATTTTTGATCAATCAGAACACCATCTTGTAAAATATAAACCGGAAAGAAAGTGCCATTCTGCGCATCCTCTTTTAGTGCCCAAACAAGCTTTGCTGTTTCGCGTGCCGCTCCGGGCTCTCCTTCTGCTAAGGTACCAGGGACTTGCCCCAATAGCTCTGGATCATCTTCGTGTGTTATCCATTTTTTTTGCAGCTTCACACCAATTTCCAAGCGCCCAATCATGGCAACATTGTTGAGTACAGCTGGTGCAACGGGGAAAATATCGCCTGCGATATAAATCTTGCCATCCGTTAAAGTGACGGTCCTTGTGTCTTTGTTGACAAAAGCATCAGCCCGTTCAACGCGGTCTCCTTCTTTTGCAACAAGGCGCCCCAAGCGGTCATGCCGTCCCCTGATGATGGTTTGAACCTCATTCAGTTCACCACTTTGAATAAAGGGACGCGTGCCATAAAACACCACGCTTTGTTGTTCCTCTTTGCCGCGAGATCTGTCAATTGCAAAGGGTAAACCACTTTCATGCTTCATATTAAAACCTCAATAAAATCTTGAATTGTTCGCGAACATCAGCACGCAAAGGAATGTTGACCGGTGTTTTGAGTATCTCGACACCACCATTCAGTTCATTGACGTCACACCAAAGCTTGCCAAAGGGGATATCAAGAGGGGGGATATCAAGGGGGACATCTTGTTTGGGAATGCCGTGAACGAGAATGGAAACAAAAGCTGCTTGTTTGTCCTCAACATCTTCAAAATCTGTGCGGGCTGCAAGAAACAACAGAGTCCCGGTTGTAGAAGGGTTAAATTTGTTTCCACAATGGCTGTACACACCATCCAAAGCCTGTTCGACAGGCGCTACAGCATAGCATCTGCGAGTGCCAATCACGTCATCTTTGGTGTCTCTTAACACGAGATAAAGCGTACGGTTGCTAAACCACTCTGTCATGAGTATATCGCGTTCATGTTTTTTGACCGAACACCACGGAAAATTTGCCATGTCCCATGGATAATCGATTTGTTCAAAGCTTAACTCTTCATCCCCATCATCTATCCAATTGCCAATAAGCCTGCCTTCTTCTCTTGTGAGCGTGTGATTGATCTCTGTTGTGCGCCCAAAGGAAAACAAAGTGCCCCCAGCTGTTAAGCGAACACCGCTTTCATACTCCAACATGCTGTCATCAAGGCGTGACATATTGCCCTCTGTGGCTTGCACATCATAACCATAGGTCCCACGACGAAAATCAGAGCGCAAACTTTTGGAAAGGTCGGTAATCGCTTCAATAGCTTCAAGGCTTTTACGTTCAGGCAACTGATCAAAATCAAGTTGAAAGGAGTTCCACCATGCGCGCCCTGTCCATGCGGGTTGAAAGCGTGCAGAAAGCTCTAACCATTGAAGCCCCATCTCTATTGCCATAACAGACCCGCGCAGGCGTTGCCATGCAAGCCCTTGGTCAATCAAATCATAGAGGTTTGGAACATAAGGTGTCAGTTCACCAAGCCCGTATTCTTCAATGAGCCACGGCAAGAAACGGGGAGGGCGTGTGATCAGTTTTGCGCGTGAAATCCCCAAAACAGAACCATCAATATCTTGATGAAAATCGCAAGCATCGGCAAGGCGCTTTTCAAATTCTGTTGCGTTTGTGGGAAGGAGGGAACCAACCATTAGCGCGCACGCCCTTTGAAGTTTAAGGTGATTTTTCCAATCGATAAAATTTCTTCATCACAAACCATACTGTCTTGTGTTGGGGTAATGGCAATCACTTTCTGGACACCAGGGATCATCAGTTTTGAAACCCACCACGAGAGGCTTAATTCACGACCAATGGCTTGTTCTTGTCTCCATGCTGCTCTTAAATTTGCTTCCATTGTCGTGAGAATTTTCAAAGATGTTTCTGGTAACAGCCAAACATCTGCTTCTAAATCCAGCACTTTTTTGACAGCAGCGTGAACAATGATTGTATCATTGGTCATGATGATATTTTTTCTGTGAAGAGCTTCTGAGACTGTTTGTATGAGATCTTCAGAGGCTGTTCCTTCTTCATTATTGCCAAAAAGAGCAACATAGATGGTTGGGTCTTTGCCTTTACGATAAATAATCGCATCCTTAACACGGCTATCGGCTGTTAAGGCTATAAGCTTGTAATAGGGTTCTGTTCCACTTCCGTTTCCCCCACGGACATGAAGTTGAATGCGTTCACGATATCTCTCGTCACTTTCACCCTCCATGCGGGCAAGACCATGCCAGTTTCCCAAAGCGTCAAGAGATTCACCGGTTGCAAAATCAAGAATGTTGTTGCGTGCCGCTTCGTTAATACGCTGTCTTAAAAGCAACTCTCGATAGCTAAAAGCCTCAATGACTTTTACAGCCGGATCACTTTCAAGAATGGTATATTCCGGCAAAAGCTCTTTTAAATGGGCAAGAGCAGCAGCGCGGATTTCCTCAAAAGAAAGTTCTGTGATGATTTCCGGTTTTGCAAGTACTCCATTCATTTTATCAATAATCCTTCCATGGTAATGGGCTTACCGGATGGCAAATAAATGCCTTCAAAGGACAAAGAAACTTGTCCAGCATCAACCATTTTAAAATCAATCGTTTTCAATTTAAAACGCGGTTCCCATTTGTCTAAAGCCTCAGCAACGGCGGCATGAAGGGCAACGGCAAAAGCATTATTCACTGGTGCATCAATGAATTCTGCAACGCGTGAACCATAATCACGACGCATTACACGCGAACCAATCCGTGTTGACAAAATATCAAGAATTGATTGGCGTAAATGATCAATGCCGGTCAATGACTTTCCCGTTGTACGGTCCATTCCACTGTTCAATTGGGACCTCCTGTCATAGAGCCACCAGAAGTAACACCGCCATGAACATGGGTTGCTCCTACATTGGTGCCGTTATGCTTTAGTCCACTTGAATGAATGGAAACCTCATTGTCTGAATGAAGAGAAACACCATCTTGCGAATGGAGTGAAATGTTCCCATTTGCTTTTACAGAAATGTTGCCCTTTGCCTTTAAACTTAGATTACGTTCTGAAGTGATTTTTATGCCCTCCGGTGCGCTAAGCTCTAGCTTACCAGCATCTCCTTTGAGTGATACGCCATCAGAGATTGTCAGAATAAACTTTCCACCCGATTTTATATTAAGGGCATAGGTGTTTTGTTCATCATCATATTCAAGGCTGGTGCCATCGGGATAAAGTGTTTTATGAATATTGCCCTTATCAGCTGCTTGGTTCGCATCGGTATGAATAGAGCCAACAATCACCCCTTGTGATAAATCACCTGATGATGAGACAACAATGACTTGTTCTCCAACATCGCGCCCTTCATAAGAGCGTGTTTTACCGGCGCGGGCTTGTGTGTCTGGAATCCAGTCACTGAGAAGATTGCCACTTTTTATCCGATAGCGTGCGTTTTTATGGTCGACATGGCTAATCTTACCCACCACAACCATATTTGCCACACGTCTCTTTAGATCGGTGATTTCTTTATCGCGCCGCTCTAACATGAGTACCCTCGATTTTATGGTATTTGTCTTTGTTTCTCACGCCTGTTTCTGGTTCAAAGCTTAAGAAAGGTTCAACGATTCTTGCTGTTACATTGCCTTCTTCTTCATCCATGTTGGGGATGTTGGTCACATAAATGACTTCAAAGGTTAAAATCGCACCATGGAGCGCTAGAGCGCCATTATCACCAAAGGCAAAAGCAATATTTTGCAGGCGGCATGTTTCAACGCTGTTGTTGAGATTGGGGTTGGCATGGAAAATCTCTTCAACTTCCCATGCTAATTGGTCAACAAAACGCGCTCCATCTTCACATGTTGCATAGCATTCAACATCTACTGTTAAAACACGCCGTCTTACTCCATAATCATAGCCATCTTCAATGGTTTCACTTTGTGTTGAGATATTAATAGCTGGCATTGCTTCAATAAATAAATTGAAGTCACGCATATTGAAAACATTGTCACCAGCTGCCGTCTTTGCTGCCTTTATCAACGCAACAAATGTTTCTCTTATCGTCTCACGGGGGTGCATGGGGGCTCCTGTTCAATTAAGTGCATAAAATGATTGACTAGGATTAATAATGATACTATCATTGGTTATGAGTAATAAAGTTGAAAAAATAATCAGCTTGATGAAAGCATCACCAAAGAACATTAAGTTTTCAGATTTGTTGGCTGTATGTGTCTATTTCTTTGGAGAACCACGGAACAATGGTACAAGCCACTTTGTTTTTAAAACACCGTGGCTTGGTGATCCTCGTGTGAATATTCAAAAAGATTCTGGTAACAAAGCAAAAGCTTATCAAGTCAAACAAGTCTTACAAGCGATAGAAAGGATGAAACATGAACAATAATCATTATACATATCGTGTTTTGTGGTCGCAAGAAGATGAGGAATATGTCGGATTGTGTGCAGAATTCCCATCCCTTTCATGGTTAGATGCTCAAGCAGAGAAAGCTTTAAAAGGCATTATGGACCTTGTTTCAGAAGTTGTGGAGGACATGCAACATAATGGAGAAGAAGTTCCTGTGCCTTTGTCACATGGTAAATACAGTGGTAAGTTTCAATTAAGAATACCACCAGAACTCCATAGAAAACTTGCAATACAAGCCGCTGAAAATGGTGTGAGTTTAAACAGATACATTTCTTCTAAACTTTGAATTTTTTAAAATTCTATACACATCAAAAGAAATTTAATTTTTATGAAAACCTCTAAATTAAAACAAATGCCCGTTTTTAAGACGGATGAAGAAGCAGAAAACTTTGTTGATACTGCAGATCTTACAGATTATGACTTAACTAGTTTTAAACCCGTTCATTTTGAGTTCTTACCTAAAGAAGTCTCTTGACTACCTCCCCACCTTTAACGATAGGGAGGGGAGTTTTGTTTTTAAGTTAAGCAACCTTTTTAATGGGGCTCTCGAAATTTGGTTCATAAGCGCGTAACAAAGAATCCATGCTATGTGGCAGTTCTGAAGCTCCAAAATCTGTCAAAATTGCCAAGATTTTTGTAATATTGGGCACGTCATCTTGAAGTTTTGAAATCAAAGCTTTTTCTATTACACTCATAGTGTCAACTAGAGCAGTACAATCTTTGTCGCTCACATTTTCATCATTAGAAAATTGAGATAATGCTATCCATAAATCGCATAAGAAGTTGGTATCTATCTTCATTGTACACCTCCATGGATTTGTTCTCTCAAACATGCCAATCCTCTAGATGTGATTTTCGTTGAAGGGAGCACCTTTTCTGTACCATCCGGTCTTTGAATGGTGATAGCAGGACAATCCATAAATCCTTTCTTGATCTTGTCCTGATAAGGTAACAGAGGCGCCCCTGGAGCCCGTCGATAGACCCAATCATGTTTACGCAAGTAATCCGTTAAATCCTTTGGTCGTACCTCCAACATCTTCGCGGCTTCAATTAAACCAAACAAACCATCAGAGCGTTTTAGACCTTCCAAAGCCTCTGCTTTTGGTGCTAATTCAGCAATGGTGTTATCCTTTTGCTCGATTTGGCTTTGTAGATGATTCAAGACTCCCAGCAATGCTTCAGGTTTGGAGTAGTCAACTTGTGGTGTCACTACTTGTTTCAAAAGTCGTTCACATTTGATAAAGTATTGACGTGCTTCATGCCCTTTATCATTACGCTCTATCATCGAAAGATGTTTAGCCATGTCTAACGTAATGTGGTATTCTATGCTTGGGCGCCCACCTTTTTCTAAATTTTTAGAAAAACCTATAAAGTCTATATTTTCTCGAAAATTACATTCTTTAATGCGATTTTTAATCCAGTCTGCAAACTTTGATGTAATCCCTAAAAATGCGTGCAACTCACGCGCATTCACAGTTTGAACAGTCTCTTGATCAATAATCTGTTCTGATATTTCTATAAGTGTGTTCATAAAGAACTCCTTGGTAATAGAGGTTTCTTAATGACACTCAAAAAGAGTGCCGGGTGCTAAGAAACACGGTACCAAGTCCGTCGTTATGCTTTTCCTCAAAGGGTATTTTATGGCATAACCACACCCGACAAGATCATTATATGCGTGTAACATACAATGAGTCAAAGCCTTTAATGTGCGGAAAATAAACTATCTCGGTAGTTTGTCCGCTTGGTATTTTCTAAGGTGTTTCTTAGGCACCTGATTCGATTATTCATATTGTCGCCACATTGTCAAGTGGGAACGTAATATTTTTATAACAATAATCAAAACAGCTTGCTAGACAAAGGTGCCTTATTGTTTCTGTTCTCGTAAGATAAGCTTATACATACCGGATTCAGAGGCTTGGACATCTGTGATCACGAAGTGCTCTTGAGAGGGGGCTTTGTTGTTTTCAGGAGAGAGGACCACAATACTATCTTGAGGTTTTGGTGGTAAACCCCCGATATCATTGATACAAAGATCAAGTTCCTTTCTTGCAATTGTCGTGGGGATTCTGCCTCCAGCCTCCGATTCTGAATGCTTAATGCCGTAAATCGCTGTGATACGAAAAGATTGCTGGTTGTCTTTTCGTGTGTAGATGATGGGCTGCCCAAAAGTGTTGCGCACATCTTTAACCATTTGGTTTAGCAGCCCGTGCCATCGCATGTTATTTTCCTCCACTGACCGCTTTAAAGAGCATTTCAGGACGCGTGCAAATGTAAAGCGGATAGCTATAGACCTCCGGTTTTACCCATGCATTACGGTCGAGGTCGACGATAAGCATCGTGTAGAGAGGTCTTCCAACCGTGTTGGCAAAATCCAAGCTTTCACCAGGAGCAAAGGTTTTTTGAAATACTCCCGGTGCATTGGCAGGCAAGAATTGACATTCATCAGGTTTAATGCCTATGGCGCGCTTTGTTCCAGCCTTCGCACTCACATTATAGTTGTGAATACTCCGGTAATTAATGAAAGTGACGCCTGCAAAGTCAAAACTACCAAAGCTCCCAGAGCCAATCGAACTTGCTGTTGCAACACCTCCAGCACTATTTAAAGTTTGTGCAAGAGCTGTGTTGAGATAGGTTTCACGAATTGTTTTATGGTTTTTCAACTTGGAAAAGAATTCATTTCCACAAAGCCCAATAATGCGTGAACGATCAGAAAAAGCTCCTTTTGAAGCTTCAATCATTTTCATAATGACTTGATCAACATGGTCCGCAACATTGGTTGTCTCATTATTTAATTTAAAGTCAATCGGCTTTGGTGGTGCGATTTCCCATTCCTTGTACCAATCGACAATAACAGAGCCATCGGCATCAAGAACCACCCCTTGAACAGCGCCAAGTTGCATGTTTTCCCATGTCAATTCGATTTCAGAAATCAGTTTCTTTTGTTTTCTGGCAATATATTTCATTGCTGTCTCGAGTTGATCTTCTGTCCCAAATTCACGCCGGTTTTGGATTTCCTCTGATTTCACCGTGTCACTTTTGGCAATGCGTGTTGTTTTGAAAAACCGAAGATTACGTCCATCTCTATCCCCTTCTGCCAAGGGGGCGCCACGTTCACTGGTTTGAATCAAGGACAATGTATTGTCACGTCTTTCAATACCAACCACTGTGGTGCTTGTTTCCACTTCCTCAAAAAGATCAAGAGAACTAATAAGTCCCGGTTGAAACTCATAGTTTTCAATCGCTTTCATCATGGTGGTGGCTGAGAAAGCGTCGTGTTTAAAAAAATTCATATCCATGTGCGCATTCTCCTATCGCAATAAAATATTGTTATGGTCTTCGAGAGACTGAATGGCAGCACTTTTTTGTTCATCTGTAATGGCATCTGGCCATAGCAGTTCAGAAGCTTTTACAGTGCATAAGCGTGCTGTCATTACGGCACGTTGATCGGCTTGAGAGGCATCAACAGTGGCAAAAGAAATCCCTGCAGGGATTTGACTGCCATCTGATGCTGCTGGATTAAGGGGGACATAGTATTCCGTTGCGGTTATCTTTCCCATGACAGTTCCAGCTTCAATGAATGCTCCTGATGCAAACACCACTTCTTCGTTTGACATATCGGGGTCGTAAGGTCCAAGATAAGCGCCATTGCGTACGTCGTCATAAATAATATTCGTCATTTCACTGCCCTCCAAGCTGCTTCCCATTTTGTATGAATCTTTGCCTTGCTCGTCCCATCACTATGAGGGGTATAAGGCGAGACTTTTAAAGACGCGCTTTGAGAGCTAGCAGCCGTCAACACACACTGGCGTGCTTTCTCGATACTCATACCGTTTTGAATAGCTTTTGCTGCGTCAAAAGAAACGCCTAAGTGCTTTGCTTGCCTTTCAAGGGTTGTTAGTGCTTTTGCGCGCTTTCTTTCTTTTTCAAGAGCAGCTTTTATGTTTTCCTGCTTGTCTTCGTTGTCTTCATCCTCATCTTCGTTTTCTTCTTCATCGTCGAAGTCTTCGGCGTTTTTGTCGACGTCACTATCGTCTTCGTCCTCTTCCTCGTCATTGATGATGTCGACGATCTTTTCGTCATCCTCTTCTTCAGCGCGGTATTGTGTGCGTGCCATGTGTTTTGTCCTTCTTTTTCTGTTGATGTTGGGTTTTGTGATATGGAATCCGTTAAGGCTTCCAAAGCTTGCGCAAGGGTGCCCTGCGCATCTGCTAATCCAAGCGTGATCGCTTGGGTGCCTATAAAAGTTTCTGCTTTTGTGTCACGAATTGCAGCAGCATTTAAGCGTCTGTTTTGCGCCACCCAATCGACAAACATCTCGTAGAGTAGGGCGCAATCTGCTTGCATTTTTATCTGTGCTGTATCGCTCAAGGGTTCGTGAGGGTTGCCATGAACTTTGTGATCACCTTCAAAGACAAAGGTCCATTTATGCCCGTGTTTTTCATCTGCACGGGATTGGTCAAGATGGGCGCAAACAACCCCAATCGAGCCCACAACGCTCGTGCGAGCTACCCATATTTGAGAAGCTGCACAAGCAATGGCATAAGCTGCAGAACAGGCAAACTCATTGGCATGTGCCCAAATGGGCTTGACGTATTGTTTTGAGAGTGTTTGAAACTCTTCAACCAAATCAAACACACCGCCGGCTTCTCCACCGCCGCTGTCAATATCAAGTAAAACAGCGCGAACATCAGGTTGTGCAATGGCTTCACGAAAAGAAGCCCTTAAACCTTCATAAGAGGTTAGCCCCGATAAAGCCCCAAGCCATGCACCGCGACGCACAAGCGTGCCATGAACTGGTATTATGGCAACATTGTTTTGTACTACATAAGTTTCAGGGGGTCTTAAAGCCGTTGTATCCCCTTGTCCAAATGCCCCAGGGGCAAACTTTTCTCCCTCAAAAAGACGCGGTGCAAGAGCATTCAAAATGATATCAAGCTTTGTCGAGGCAAGCATATGTGGAACCCCAAAAAGCCGTGATGCCAAGAACGGCATATCAAGATTATTCACCATTTGTATGTGCCTCACTGCCTTGGTTACTTTCATAAGTTTCAGAAGGTTCTGAATCTGCGGGATCAATTACTTGATTGCTACCAGCCGGTGCCGCCATATCGGTGTCAAAAGATAAGCCGCGCGCACGAGCGTCTGTGTGTTCTTCTTGCAGTTCGGCATGAATGCTGTCGATATCAAAGCCGCGCTCGGCAAGTGCCATGCGTCGTGTTTTCAAGCCTGCACGAATTTCTTCTTTTTCCGCCGTGATATCCTTGTTTGGATCAATCATTTCAAGCGGGGGCGCAAAGCTTTCACATTGAAGCCATGGCAAGGAATTTTCTTCCCATCCGGGTAAGTGAACGCGTCCAGAAAGTACTGCCATTTCAACAAAACGTTCCCAAACAATGCGGTTAAACTGAAAGGCAATGATATGTTCACGCCATTGTTTGACATGCCGTCTAAACTGAATGATAGAGGTTCGCACATTGGAAAAATTACCGCGCGTAACGTCTCCAGTCACAACGGCATAAGGCATATTGAGAGCCGAGCAAATTTTTGAAATATTGCGAAATTGGAAAGCCTCATAAGAACCTCCAACCTCAACAGGGTTAGAGAATGTAACCTCTTTATTCTCTCCTAAATAAAGAGATGCACCGGGTGCAATGGCAGGTGCTTCGTATTCTTCTTCAACGTCGTTTTTATCACGATTATCGGATAATTTTGCGACGTTTGGGGAATTGTCCTTGACAAACGCTGCGAAAAGAGCCGCCGTCCTTTTTCGATCAAGTTCTGCATCATCATAGGATTCGAGTTGAAAGATCTTTGTCATACAGCGCGTTATTTTGGGAGAACCGCGCAATTGTCCGGCAATCCGGCGTTCTTTGATATGAAGGACCATTTCAGTAGGCACACGTATGCGCTCTTGGCTCTTAAAGGCTCTGTTTGCAGGACAATCATCATAGGGATGATGTTCCCAGAAATGATAAGCAACGCGCTTACCACTGGCATCGAATTCAATTCCCATACGAATGTAATTGCCTTCAATTTCAGCAGGTCCATTATAGGTGAGATCCAGCATTTCAGTAGGATAAACTTGCAACTGAAGAGGCACACCAGAGCGCCCATAAAGGTCAACATAATGCAATCTTACAAAGCATTCGCCGGTTAAAAAGACCTCTCGTGCAATGGTTGCTTGCAGCCCATAAAAGCTGGCATCTTCGTCGTAGTCTGCTTCATCAGCCCATTGCCACCATAAGTCTAAAAGCTTTTTCTTTTCTTCTTGAAAACCTTCAATGCGAGGATAAGGTTTAATCCCATCACTGACAGCCGCAGAGACCCATTCTTCAGTCGCAGAACCGTAAAGAGCTTCATTGTCATAAAGCCATCTTGAACGAGCAACAATGGTATCACCGCATTCTTCAATCGCTTTATTGATATGTTTTTTTGCGGGATCAAAACCACCCATGCGACGGCTTTTGCTTGCCGCTTCAAAATGGGGATTGTGTTGACGAGAAATTGTAAAAAAGCCCGTAAGTTTATTGATAAAGCCAGCCATTAATAGCCTCGTGAGATATTAAAATAGAACACGCGTGAACCTTTACGCCCTTCAAGGTCCGCTATTTGCGTATTGATCATTTTAAGAGCTCTGCGCAGTTCCTCAACAGAGCGGTTGCTGATTTGCTTATCGCCGTGACGCACTGATTGCGCACCCGAATAAAGAGCCTCTTCAATTTGTTCACGCCGCCTTTTTAAACTTTCCAGTCTGTTAATTTTGCTGTTAAATTGTCCTAAAGTTTCATCCACAAATTACCTCCAATCCCCTCGCATATAAGGATTCATCACTGTTCTGGATTGTTTCCTTTGAGGTTTTGCTATCTGAGATCTTCTTGGAGAAGTGAATGAAGAAATCCCAGATGTTGGTTGCTCTACAGAACCTTCAATTTTAAGTTTTTCCAAACGCTCTTCTAAGATATCAACTTCTCGATTAAGGTTTATTCCCGCCGAAATCAGACCTTGTAAAGCCGCATAAGCATAGACCCTACAATCCAAGGCTTCGTTTCTTGCCTTTTCACTTTTTTGCCATTCAATACGCTTGAAGCCTTTGAAATATTTGATGACTTTTCTTTCAGCGGTTAGCTGGTCAAAATATTCCTGGTCAAGGCTTTTGTGAAAGTGTGTTGCACCAGCCCCCGATGCTTCAGGTCCCGATTTTTTAAACCGTGCTGTAATGATATCTTTCGCGGCATCAACCCCAACAATATAAAGATTAATCTGTCCTTTATTGTTTTTGCTTGGTCGGCGTGGCCAGACTGCACGCCATCCCGCCTGTCCTTTAATCCCCCAAATGCGCCGCCCCTCACGCGGGCGCACATAATTATAAACCGCCTGTGTATGTCCACCACCGGTATCAATACAAGCTGCTGTTATCCTAATCCCCTCTTTATAGCCTGGATGTGGCCAGCGCTTTGCAAGATATTCATCCAATTGGTCCCACACTTCAAAAGAAGAGGGATCACCAAGGATCACTTGATAATCAATATGCCAACTTTCTTCACTACGCCCCCATCCAACGACCTCAAGCTCTAACCGGTCATTTTGCACATCAATGCCCGCTGTTAACAACACGGCTTGTTCTGGTGCCAATGGATAATCTTCGCGTTTTGCATAGAGGCTATCAGGGTCAACAACTTCGCCTGTTCTGTCTTCCCATGGCTTTCCAAGCACTGTGTTAATAAAAACTTGCAAAAGAGCAGGGTCTTCTTTGGCTCTTAAAAATTCGCGCGCACAATCGCCCCAAGTCAGCCATGGCGAATAAAGCGCTGAAATATGGTAAGAACGCAGACGAGGCTTACTTGACTCCTGTGTTGCGATCCAGCAAGCACCGTTTTCTTCTGCCATTAAGGTGGACTTACGATGTTCGGCATGTTCATGACCACAATGCGCACAAACAAAAACAGCTTTTTCGGGGGCGCCTTTTTGCCACTTGATTTGTGACCAAAAAATCGGTTGTAGCGTACCACACGCATCACAAGGAACATTGTAATATCTCTGATCACCAAGCATAAAATCCTTGGCGATACGGCTTGTGTCACGGTGTGTCGGCGTGGACAATTTAAAAATTTTACGTTGAATAAAAGCAGAGGTTCGTTTTTCAGCAATTGTTACAGGATCGCCTTCATTATCGACATTCAATGGGTAAGCATCGACTTCATCCAAAACCAAATAGCGAATAGGAGAAGAACGCAATCCAGCAGCACTATTTGCTCCTGTAATCATCAATGTTCCCCCATAAAATTCCTTTGAAAACATTGTATTTCCACTGTCTCGTGCACGAGCAGGAGCAATGCGTTCGCTTAAAGCAGGGCTAGCTGAAATCATCGGATCAAGACGAGACTTTGACAGTTTCTTAGCGGTCTCAACTGTCGGCATCACATAAAGGGCTGGTCCTGGACTATGATGAATGGCATAACCACAAAAGTTCAACGCTGCTTCCGACATTCCAATCTGAGCCCCCTTCATCACAACCGTTGTTTCAGTCGGATCATAAACAGAAAGATTATCCATGATCTCTCGTAAATAGGGGGTACGTATAGTCCTCCATAATCCAGGCTCAGCACTCGTAACTGTGCTCAAATAACGATTTTTATCAGCCCACTGGGAAACAGTATAAGGCGGGTCAGGACGGCGTCCTTCATTCGCATAGCTAAAAAAGAGCCCAGCACCAGAGGACGAGGGCGAAGCATCACTTATCATGTTCTGGATTCTCTTCTAAAATGTTGGGATCGTGAAAAGAAACAGGGACGACATTTTCCACTAAAGCTTTGCGCATATGATGATCGATAGCTCCAATAAGGCTCGCAGCATCACATCCCACTTGCGCCGCAATTTCAGTACCAAAGCGATAGGCAAAATTGAGCATTGTATCTCGATGCGCTCTTCCAAAGTTCCATGCTTCTTTTCTCACTTCTTCACGATCAACAGTGGTTTCGCGTAACTTTTCCAGAGCAATCTTTTCTTTTGCTAGCGCAACTTGCATTCGCTCCAGTTTTATCTTGTATTCATTGGCTCCATCTGTAGAGGCTTGTTTGATCTTTGTCCGCGGTTGACCATCAGGCGCTAAAAATGGAGCAGGGCGCTTTGTTGGATTCTCATTCCAGATGGCTGTTGCAACGGCTTCATTGACAGAACCATCTTCAAAAAGAGCCGCATCAAATTTACCTGTCTTTATCCGAGAAACCACCGCATTATGTGAAACACCCATCTTCTTCGCAAACGCACGAACCGATAGACCCTCACGATGCTTCTTGGTCATTGCCATCTCTTTTACTAAATATTTTTCAACATTCATCCTTTTCTTTAGATTGGTATCATGCTATGATACATAAAAGAGTGAATGAAGGTGATTTGGTGATTGAATCTTTTGCGGATAAGCGTTGTAAAGATCTTTTAGAAGGTAATCCGCCTAAAGGTTTTCCAACAACTCTAGTACGTATAGCCCAAAGAAAATTGTTTATGCTCGATAAAGCGGTTGACCTTAAAGATTTACGCAGTCCTCCAGGAAATCGTTTAGAAGCATTGAAAAGAGAGCGTAAAGGTCAATATTCTATTCGTATTAATGACCAGTTTCGTATTTGTTTTGAATGGCACTCTAATGGCGCTTATGAAGTTGAAATCGTAGATTATCATTGATCTGTAGGAGGTCGAGATGAAAAATTATATTGCTATTCATCCCGGAGAAATTTTACGAGAGGAATATTTAAAAGAATATGCTCTCTCTGCTTATGCCCTTGCAAAAGCATTAAATGTTCCACGCACGAGAATAGAACGTATTGTTGCTGAAAATAGTCCAGTGACTCCCGATACAGCACTAAGATTAGCCTATTTTTTTGATACTACTGCTGAATTTTGGCTCAACATGCAAGCTGCTTATGACGTTAGTATATTACAAACTGAAAAAGCAGACGAATTTGCCAAAATCAATAAATTTGAATGTAGGGTTTAATGATCTTTCCACTCATGAAGTTTTAAGACGTAACAGATAATTGACGATCCGGTATAATCGGGTGTATATTCCGGTATGCAAACGGATACGCTCCAAGTCACACGAGAATTATTGGTTTTCAAAAAAAACTTTAAAATAAGATGTGGCTACACAAAAGAAGATTTGGAAGCCGTGGATTCTCCACCATTGACAGATGAAGAACTTGCACGTCTAAAGCCAGCTAAAGATGTTTTACCACCCTCCTTCTTTAAATATGTAACAAAAGAACGCCGTAAACGTAGGTAAAAGTCTTAAAAAAGCAAGCGGTTGTTAAGCCAAACGATCTCGCCACTCTAAAAAATGTGCTTTACAGTTGAAATTAAACTTCAATTGTATTACATTGAAATACAGTTACAAGAGGAGAAATCATTATGGCTGCCAGTCGTATGGTTCAAGCGCGTGTACCAGAAGAAATTCAAAATGTTGCTAATCAAGTTATTCAAGCTTCAGGTTTATCAGTAAGTGATGTTGTGAGAGTGTTGATGACGCGTATTGCACAAGATAAAGCTATTCCGTCCTTCTTGTTTCAACCTAATGCGGAAACTATAGCGGCTTTTGCAGAACTAGAGGAAGGTAACTTAAAAAAGTTTCATTCCGTAGACGAATTATTTGATGATCTCTATGCGGACGATTGAACGTACCACTATCTTCAAACGTGATTTCAAGCGTGAAATGAAAGGACGGTATCGGCATCTTTTAGATACTGATTTGCGCCAAATCATTGCAGCATTAGCAAATGACCAGCCTTTAGAACCTCGATATTATGACCATGCATTGACTGGGAATTGGAGCAATTATCGAGATTGCCATATTCGACCTGACTTAGTATTGATTTATCGCTTGATTGGTCAAGATCGATTGATTTTAGTGCGTCTGGGCTCCCATTCAAAACTTGATCTTTAAACCACCTCCCCATTTTGAGAACGGGGAGGGAAGATGTTTTAAGTCTAAGCTACTTTTGCAATCGGAGTCGCTAAAACTCGTTTAGCTTCTTTTGTAACTGATTTGTAATGATCAAGCTCTTTTTCGAGGTTATTTGCATCTAACAAACGTCTCATCACCAATCCTAAGATTTCTCCAACACCAGCAGTTTTTTTTAAAACACTCATAAGAAAATAATTCATTATCAACAAATTGGCTTTTTAGTTTCTTCTCGCACTCAATAAAATAACGGCGTGCTTGACGTCCTTTCTCGTTACGTTCCACCATTGAGAGCTCTTTCGCCATGTCTAATGTGATGTGGTATTCTGTACTTGGACGACCGCTTTTAGGTTTTACTAAATTTTTAGTAAAACTCACAAAGGCCTTATTTTCTAGGAAACCATATTCTTTAATACGATTAATGATCCAATCGTTAAAACGAGATGTGACCTTCAAAAACATATGCAACTCACGTGCATTTACTGCTTGAACAGTTTCTTGATCAATTGTTTGTTCTGTAATTTTAATAAGAGTGTTCATAATGAACTCCTAGTTGTTAAGGTTTTCTATTGACATCCGAAGAGGATGCCGGGCGCTAGAAAACACGGCAACTAGCCCGTCGTTACGCCTTTCCCATAAAGGGTATTGTATAGCATAACCACACCCGACAATATTATTATATGCGTGTAGCATACAATGAGTCAAAGCTTTTAGTTTGCGGAAGATCAGTTATTTCGGCAACCAATCCGCTAGTTGTTTTCAGGTGTTTTCTAGGCACCTGATTCGAAGATACCTATTACTGTAGAATTGTCAAGTAATAAAAATTACTTTTTGCTAAGAAAAAGTTTCACATACTGTACAGTGTACATATTGAAATTGTTATTTATCAATGAGTTAAGTGTACAATGTACAGTCAATTTGAAAATTCTGTCGCTAGCGATAGTTTGCGCTCGCCTGCCCCGCAACGAAGCCAACCCGCTGGGAAGTACCTTTTGAATTGATTTTATTGATTTTTTTATGAAAAAAACAAAGCATAAGTGATGATCTGTTTTTAAAATTGCAATAAGAATATGTAATGCCTAAACTCATAAGGATATGGAATATATAGATAAAGCTTGAGAACATGATCTAGACTTTTTTATTAGCAGCGTATTCTTGACGAGAAAGTTGTCTCTGTATGTTTTTGGTTAATCTTTCATTGGCATATTGTGCAATAGCACTTGCAATCTCTGGCTTGGACATCACCCCAGCAATGGAGGGTCCTTTTTGTTTTGCAATGGGGAATTGATCTCCATCGGCTCTTTGAAACACATTCCCATTCAGCTTTTTTAATTCAACGCGCTTTGGAAAACTCCCACCTTTGATAAAAGCATGAGGTAAGATTTCTTTCTTTCCAAACATTTTGTATGTTACACCGCGTTTTGTTTCTCTTGCTTGAAAAAATTTAAGAGGTATCGGTGTTCCAGAACCAATGATATCTGTCTCGAGAAGCTTTGCTGTCGCCTTTCCTTTAATATAAACGCCTCTTCTTATACGCTTTATTTGGGCTGATGAGATGTCTGCAACTTGCTTTTCAGTGAAGCGTTCAACTTGTTTTGCTGCAGTGTTTAGAGCATTACGCAGAGCCCAATTAAGGCGTGGTGCTTGAAGACTGGTGAAGGTATCCTTCACCTGTTGAAGATACCATTTTTGGTGGATGATTAACTTCAACTTCTAAGCCTTTTTTGGGGTAGGTGACTTGGAAGCTTTAGATGCTTTTGGCTGTTCGAGTGGAATTTCCTCTGTCACTGGTTCAGACGATGTTTGTACGGCTTCTTGTTTTATCTGCTTAATTTGTTCAATTGCCTTATCTGTTTTTG
Organism: Bartonella sp. OC16QHHD; assembly: GCF_042194035.1. Taxonomy (NCBI): domain Bacteria; kingdom Pseudomonadati; phylum Pseudomonadota; class Alphaproteobacteria; order Hyphomicrobiales; family Bartonellaceae; genus Bartonella; species Bartonella sp. OC16QHHD. Next base: position 17,782 of record NZ_JBHIMJ010000055.1, read on the forward strand.
CTGTTGTCTTGACGTCAACAAAAAGTTTTGCAGCATTGGCGCGCTTGAGACGTGCGTAGACTTGATTAGAAACTTCAACAAATGGATTATTGGGTGTTGATGGTTCAAAGCGAACAGTGCTTTTATTGTCTCCAACAACACACATTGGCTTAGTGATGACAGCTTTCATCATTGCTCCTTTTGAGTCATAATTAATGACATCATTAGTCAAATATTGATTTTTATTCTGTGAAAAATTAATTAGCCAGAATTACCCAGAAAACAGGGCTTTCTAGCCACGCTTCAAGTTCACATTTTGCTGAATTTTTGAGGATATTTTTGAATTTTAGACACAATACGACTAGTGCAGTACCGTCATTAAATACGATTTTTTACACTATGTCAACAAAAAAAATCATGATCTTGTATTTTTTTATTTTAAAATAGAATATATAGAATTTTCTAAAACATTTTAGATTTTATAAATTATTGTGAAATTATTATAGGAGGGAAAGGCAATGACAGGTTCAGAAATATTAGATGCCATGTATATAGTATCAATGATAGTTATATCCCTCTTAACTATAGCGTTTTGTTTGCCTGCCGCCTTTTGATTTTCATTAATAGTTTGCGGATCATATGCAATTACACGCTTTTGCAAAAAAATCGAGAGTGAGAAATTTTTCCAGATTGATGAGCTAAATATTAAGCTCGTGACGGGCTGCTGTTGCCAAAAAAGCAGATCTTGTTAAACCTCTCTTTTGTGCACAATTATCAATTGCACGTAAAAGCCCTCGTTCAATTGATATATTTGTGCGTATGACTTCTGAATCATTTTCAATAAAAGGAACTTGTATTAAAAAAGCCCCTTCTGACAAAGCTGTTTTGACAGATTCCCGTTGTATGACTTCTTCAAATTTTGAAGGAATAGGCACTCTATCTACATCTTCACAATAAAGTTGGAGTGCTTCTGTTGCATTTGCTATTAAATTTTCTTCCTCATCAGCAGCAGAAAAAAGTCCCTCAAAATCAGGAAACTGAACACCAAAAGCAGAGTCTTCATCTTTATGAACAAGAGCAAAAAATCTTTTCATTCTTCTTCTCCTTCTTTTAACCAGCCTGCTTGTTGTGCGATAGAACGTGCTGTACCAATCGGAAGATTTTTTTTAGGATGTGGAACGATAACAACCTTATCATCTTTTTTTAATTTATGATGAGAACCTTTCACTTTGATAAGTTCAAAGCCATCACGCTTTAATTTTGTAATGATTTTTCGGCTATCTTGTTCCATTCCCTAAACTCATGATGTGTAAATATATACACATTTTAATGATTTTTCATCTGATGTCAATTCTTTTTTAACGGCTAAAGTGCTTATGAAGCGCATTAAGAACAATACGCAATGAAAGCACAAGGTGTGGTAGTGATTGATCTTCTATGACAAGATACTGTAATGCGGCATGAAGGTTATATTGACGGTGTAAACATTGAGCTTCTTNTTTACCTAAATATGGTGTTTTAAAAGATGTCCTTTATTTCTCTTTGGTACAACATTTATGTTGTATTGAAACATTTTAGATGTTATATTATTATAATGAATAGTCAAGAATTAAAAAGATATCTTATAAAGCATGGTTGCAGTTTTACTTCAGGGAAGGGAGGGCATTTGCTTGTAAAGCGTGGTTCGAAAAAGTCCGTTTTACCTATGCATGGTACGCGAAAAGAATTAGGGACAGGATTAGTCCAGAAGATTCTTAAAGATCTTGACCTAAAATAAGCCAGAATATGGAGGTGTAAATGAAATATGCAATCAAATTTATCAAAGATGACAATGATACTCTTCTAGTCGTCTCTAAAGACTTTCAGGAATTTATTACCTATGGTAACGATGAAAAAGAGGCTTTGGAACAGGCTAAAAATGCACTTTTAACAGTCATTATGGGGCGTTTTCAAGATCGTGAACCTATTCCCTTTGGCCATCGTGATATTGCCTATCCTTTTGTTGAAGTATCTTCATTGGTGACTTTAAAAATTGCAATACATAACGCTATGATTGAAAAAAACTTACGCAAAGCTGATCTCGTACGTCTTTTAAAACTTCATCCAATACAAATTGACCGATTGTTGGATTTAAACCACGCAACCAAATTAGATGCCTTAGAATCCACTCTCATTGCTCTTGGAAAAGAGGTTGCCATTAATATCCAAGACGCCGCTTGAAAACTACCGGTTTTGCGTAAAATGTTTATAAAGCGCATTAAGAACAACATACAGTGAACTGACAAGATGTGGTAGTGATTGATCTTCTATGACAAGATACTGTAATGCGGCATGAAGGTTATATTGACGGTGTAAACATTGAGCTTCTTGAACAACATCTTTTACAGCTAAAAGATGTTCTGTTGCTATCTGTACCCATTTCTCTCTTGCTCCGTCATCAGAAGTTGTAGGCATTTTATCATAAATTGCATTAGGCAAGGCTTTTGCACAGAGGTAATTGTTTTTCACTTCAAGATATTTTTGCGCAGCATCATATTGGTCTTGATTGATTTCGCCTTGCAAATAAAGCCGCCCGATATAGGTGCCGGAAAGCGGATTTTTAGCCTCTTCTATGGTCAAACAGAAGCGTTTGGCACGCATTTCAAGTGCCAATTTATCCATGGGTTCATGCGGTGTTTTTGCTCGTGAGATGCGTCCGTTTGGTTCTCTGATACATCCTTTAATCCGAGGACGCCCGCGTTTTGCACGTTTTTTTCTTTTTGTCATATTTTTTTTCAATCAGAATGGGATAGCATCATTAAGAGATGTGCTATGATCAGCAGCACCTGAAGCGATAGCATAATTTTGGGTAGTAATGGATGAAGGGGTAGGGGATGTTGATTGATCTTTCTTTGCATCAAGCAAATACAACTCGCCTTTGAATTGTGGTAAAACAATCTCTGTTGTATAACGGTCATGCCCATTTTTATCTTGCCATTTGCGTGTCTGTAATTTTCCTTCTATGTAAACCTTTGAACCTTTGTTGAGATATTGAAGTGCAATTTTTGCTAAATGTGGATTAAAAATCACCACGGAATGCCATTCTGTTTTCTCTACTTTTTGATTGGTTTTTTTATCTGTATAGCTCTCAGAAGTCGCTATACTAAAATTGACTATTTCTGCTCCAGAATTCATTGTTTTGCTTTCGGGATCAGCACCAAGGCGCCCGATTAACGTCACTTTATTTAGCATATTTGTAGCCCCATTAGATTTGCAATTTATACATAAAAATGTTAGCATAATTTGCATATTTATGCAATTATTTCAGTTAATTAATAACAGTTTTTTAAGTATTACATTATAATATTATTTGACAAATTATTCATCAAAAAACCATGTCACACAAATGGCATCGCTTTCTTATTTCTGCTTTTAACTTTTTAATAAATATCCTTTCATTTAAAAGTCTGTATCAAACTTTTTTGTTCGATTTATTGTTGACAATCGAACCTTTTTGTGCGATATTCATTTTATGCAGAAAGGGGAGGCTAAATGAAACGAGAAGCACTGCTTAGGGAATTACGTAAAGAAGCCAGAAAAAGAGGCATTCATTACAGTGAAGCTCCTGATGCAGGTAAAGGGTCACATTATTTGGTAACTTTTGGAGACAAAACAACTGTTATAAAATCGGGTGAATTAACGCCACTTTACGTGAAGATAATAAAAAAGCAATTGGGAATATGAAATTTATAATTCAAACGCTTTTAGTTTTTCGTTTCAAAAGCATTTCGATCATGGCGAGGAGACCTAAATATGGAATACACGTATCAAGCAAAACTGGAATCTGATCCAGATGGTGGTTTTATTGTAACCTTTCCAGATGTACCAGAAGCAATAACAGCTGGAGAAAATAGAGCAGAGGCATTAGAGAATGCTGTTGAAGCTTTAGGGTTAGCATTACGGAGCTATCCTATGCGTGGTTTGCCTTTACCAATGCGACAACAGTATAAAGACCTTGTAGAGGTTACGGTAGATGCGTGGAATGCTCTTAAGCTCGCAGTGGTAGAAGCCTTTAATGAAGCAAATATCACAAAAACAGAATTGGCACATCGTTTGGGTAAAAAAGAAACAGAAGCAAGACGCATTCTTGATCCAAATTATCCAACTAAGCTTCAAACACTAGAGCAAGCACTGAGTGTTCTTGGCAAGCAAGTCGTTATTACAATCAAAAACGCGGCTTAACTTCCTCCCCACCTTTAAAGATGGGGAGTTATGTTTTTTAATCTAAGCAGCTTTTACAACAGATTTTGCTAAGACCTGTTTTGCTTCTTCAATGAGTGTTTTATACTGTTTGCTTTCTTCTACCAATGTAAAGGCTTTAACAAGATGCATGTGGAGAGGTCCATAAATGTAAACAGCCTTTTTAGTTGGAGACATTTTATCCCAATCTTTTGGGAAATCAAAGCGTGTATCACGGTCATAATCAACAGATTGGCTTTTTAGTTTCTTCTCACACTCAATAAAGTAACGACGTGCTTGACGTCCTTTCTCATTGCGTTCAACCATTGAGAGCTCTTTTGCCATGTCTAGAGTGAGATGATATTCTATTGCTGTAACAGCTCTAGATTTTGCGCTTCCCAATTTTGGGAACCGCAAATCTTGTGTTTTTATGAAGTCTTTACCTTCTTCAAATGTATATTGATTAATACGATCCGTAATCCAAGTAGCGAAACGTTTTCCTATTTCCATGAATGCGTGTAACTCACGCGCATTGACCGTTTGCACAATTTCTTGTTCAATAATTTTTTCTGATATTTTAATAAGAGTGTTCATAATATTGGTTCCTTTGTTTTAAAAGTTTAAGTATCCAGGGCTAAAACAACCGAACCAATTCAGTCCTTCACATCTTTAGGTTACCCTTGGACATACATGTGAAGACCCTGGACAAAATTTCTTATGATGGGCAACAGATCTTTCGGGATACTATTGAACCGATTGGTTACAGGTGTTTTAAGCCTGCTTCGTAACCTAATGGCTTTTAAAAATTTGTCAAGTTGTTCCTGATATGAGTTAGCATCTAATCATTGTTTTTTCAGAAGCTTCTGATAATTTTTTGATCTCTCTGTTGATCTCGTCTATAAGAGGCTCGTAATTGAGAACGCTTTTCGGAATAGCACCACCGTAAACCCATGCTTTCACCTGCGCTTTGGTACTAAAATCTGCCTTTTCTGGTATGGTGTAATACTGACCACCGTCAAACTTTTCACACTCTCTTGTGCCGTCTTCATATTCGTAGAGGTTGTAAAAATACTCCTCTGCTCCGTCCCCCCAAGGAACATAACCAACAGCTGTTGCAACAAACTCTTTTTGCATTGGTTGTTTACGCTTTTTTAAGAACAGGTCTTTTAATATTCTCATGTTTTTAGTCCATAATTTTACCAATTGGTCTATTTACCTCAAATTTGACCGTACAGAGCGTTTTATATTACAGATGTTGTTTTCATCATAAAATCTTTAAATCGCTTTGTACGGTACCTTTTTGTCGATTTAAATGCATGTCTAATCGTAAAATGATCAGCACTTTTCACTAGTTTGCTGTTTTAAGCCGCTTTAGAATTGCTACTGTTATGTTGCTCTTCACTAGGCTTGCCTATTCTCATGAATGAAATGCG
>NZ_JBHIMJ010000013.1:0-1679 GCF_042194035.1 Bartonella sp. OC16QHHD
TGCCAAAGAATTCTGAAACTGACGTGCACAAAGAATGGTCCCCGATATCCCCTGCATACCAAATTGATAGCCTTTTAAAGCAGCCATCAATGCAAATGATCTTGTCTTTCCAGACCCTCGTCCACCCCACGCCGCTCGTACCAAAGCATCCCCATCAAAAATAGGGATAAGTTTTGGTACAATCTTAATCTGTCTTGTCGTCATTCATTGTTAAAGGAGCAATTTCTACACGCGTTATGATCTTAATGGCTCCCCCATCTTCACCTGTTACCTGTAAAGGCAACACCTTACCAAGCAACGCTAAATAAGCAGCGGGGCATTCCATAGCCTGCTTTTCCAAATAAGAAATCAAACCATCCTTGCCAATTTTATTCCCAGCATTCTCAGCAGCCTTAACCACTGCTTCTTTTAAAATGCGCGTCACTTTATTTGGAACGCCTTTGACACGCCCTTGACCTGCCTTTGGTGGTATACGCTTTTTAATGGGTTGTNTTTGCGGGGATTTTGAACTGTACATTTCCCTCTCTAGACACAATACGCCTAAGTACAGCAATGTCATTAAATACGATTTGCTACATTTTGTCAACACAAAAATAACACATATTGATATATTTGAAGAGAATCTGTATAAAGCGAAGATGCAACAATGAAAAACAAGATAAAATCTAATGTTATTATCGTATTTAAAGAAAATTTCCTTATTCGGAATAATAAGTATCTTATTCACTAGTCATGTAAGTAGTCAACCATTAACAAAACATGTTTCTTCGGAATCTCCATGCCCAAAGGGGCAAATTGCCGTTTTTCGTGATCTACAAAAACGGTCCTCTTTTATTACTTGTATTTCAGAAGGAATGTTGGATTATATTTATAACGACATCCCTAAAGAAATCTCTACAGGTCCATTTAGAATAATTTCTATAGAGGCAAACAACTATCTTCGTATACTAAGACGTTATTTTAATAAAAACAATAGAATAGAATGGTTTGTAATAGGCTTCATAATAATCACCATAATGTCTCTTCCGATTAACATACTCTGGCGATTTAGATTAAAGATTTCTGCGTTTTTATTTGCAATAATGACCGCCTTAGTTATTATTGCAATACCATATATATATGGATATATATATCTTTCACATCTACTTTTTTGAAAAGTACTTCTGAAGCGCATTAAGAGCAACGCGTAATGAATTCACAAGATATGGTAGCGTTTGATCTTCTATAACGAGGTACTGTAGCGCAGCGTGAAGATTATACTGTCTATAGAGGCATTGCGCTTCTTTTAGTGCCTCTTGCGTGTTGATAAACTGCTCTGTTGCAAATGCTACCCATTTATCTCTTGCCTTATCATCAGATGATGACGGCATTTCGTCATAAATCGCATTAGGCAAGCCTTTTGCACAAAGGTAATCGTTTCTTATCTGTAGATATTGCTGGGCGGCGTCATATTGCTCTTGTGTAAGCACGCCTTGCAAGCAAAGCCGCCCGATATAGGTACCAGAAAGTGGATTTTTTGCCTCTTGTAGCGTTAAACCAAAGCGTTTTGCACGCATTTCTATTGCCAATTTATCAACGGCTTCACGCGGTGTTTTGCAACGTGATATACGTCCGTTTGGTTCTCTTACCTGCCCTGCTATTTTAGGGCGTCCCCTTTTTTTATTTTTTTTCATAACACC
>NZ_JBHIMJ010000033.1:0-90988 GCF_042194035.1 Bartonella sp. OC16QHHD
AAAGTGTCTTTTCCGATGTAGCGTCCCGCATAACCAATTGCTAAACATAAAAGTATAACGGCAGCAGCGATAGGGATAATCGCTTTCAAGTCTGTCTGTAACTCTGTTAGAGCTGTCTTCGCGTTTTGTAAAGTTTGTACTTGGGCTTGTGCATGAGCAGAACTATTCATAAAGAACGCAGTCATAGCAGCAGAAATTGCGATGATTTTGTTATTACTTTTCGATTGAATACTAGTTAATTTTTGCATATTTCACTCTTATTAAAATCTAGATAATATTTTTATATAAATAAACATATTGTTTTTATGAGTCATAATTAACGCCACTATGGCTTAAATAGCAGAGTAACAAGTTGGGTTGCAGAACCTGCGACGACAACACCTACTGCCCAACGTACAAAAGTGTCTTTTCCGATGTAGCGTCCNAGTCTGTCTGTAAATCCTTTAGAGCCGTCTCTGCATTTTGTAAAGTTTTTACTTGGGCTTGTGCATGAGCAGAACTATTCATAAAAAATATGGTCAAAGCTGCTGAAAATGCAGCAATTTTATTACGAGCTGTTGTGTGAAGAATATTTAATTGTTTCATGTTCTTTATCCTGATTAAGATTAAAACTCCCACAAATGACCCCTCGTTCATGAAGAAACTTAAAGAGATATTTTGGATCAGCCCAAGTTCTTAATTTTCCTCTTTGTGTAAGTAACGTATATTTATTTGGCTTTCCGGTGATTGGATCATCGGAAATAAACGTAAAATACCATTCTCTTTCTGAAAGCATCACGACTGTAATCTCACGTGCTGCTTTTTGACTAAATGCTATATCAACGCTGTTTTGTTCTATCATTTTCATTATCTTTGCCCTCAATTAGAAGAGATTTTGTCCAATCTTACTAATTAGAGCTTTAACATTTTCTTATCTACCTTTCATTATAATATCCTATCAAAATTCTAGAGTTTCGTGAAAATATCAGCTGTCACTCTAGCGAGCCTCTCGATGAAGAAGAATCTTCAACCGAAAAAGCATCGCTGGTACCACTTTCTTTATGTGTAAATGCATCTTCTTCTCCCTTTGAAGAGAGAGGAAGAGAATCTACGTTAGTTGTCTGTTCTGGTTCTTCTTTTTTAAGCTTTACAGGCTCCTGCAAATCTTCATTTTCCTGTACGGCAGCTTTTACTCCAATATATGAAGTAACTTTCTGTATAGAGGTGTGGTTTGAGTTTTCTGTATTGTAAAAATTTAGCACAGATTGCAAAGTCGCTTTTTCAAAGATGCACTTTGATGTTGTTTGTTCATAGCAGTAAGTCAAAGCGCTTTGCACAGCTGTAAAATTTCCGCAAAAATCAAATGCATCAAAAAGAGAAAACAATTTCACATTTATAACATCAATTTGCCCTAAAATTATGTTAAAATTATGTTTATTCTGGCTAAACTGTTCAGTTATTGGGATTGTTTCCTTAAGCTGAGATGATTGATAGAAGAAGTTATCTTTATCATCTGTTACATAGACATTGTCCCGCGCTTCTTGTTCGGCGATAACTGAAAATGTTATGGGAGGCGTATTGGATATGTACGCAGCAGCAAAAAATGTGAAATCTGGAACAATCATTAGCAATACACCTTATTATGAAGAATTTTATTAATACAAATGCTAATTCTTTGTGGTGCATTTTCTCGTTGTTTTTTGATTTTATAAATTTGCAGAACAAGATTGTTTAGCTTAGAATATTCCCTGTGATTATTGTTTTGTTCTCTTCTAAAAATATTTCTAATACATGCGAATATCCAACCAACAAGATAAAAGTGTGGAATAAAATAGAGCATATTACGCCAACCAATATTATTGGAATCACGAAAAAAGGCGCTGCTTTTAAAAAATAATAATCTTTGATACTGTATTGAAGCTGCTTGTTTTATATAATTTTCTAGTTGCAAAAATCTTTTCAAAAAAAATTTATACGAAGTAAAAAGCCGTTGTGTATGAGGGGAGGTTTTATTGTCATAATGAACTACACTATCATTATACAGAGAGGGCTTGTTCTTTGTTGCGTATTGCCATAACTTATAGAGTGACGATTTATATTTACTTTTGACTACTGATTCATGAGAGTCAGAGAGGTGTGATGGCGTTTGAGCACTGCATTTAGTAGTTCCAGCGATTGAGCTGAAAAAAGATGCAGTGATGGTAATTGATGTACCAATAAACAGTTCTTTGTGGTCCAAAGCACATCTCCGTCAAAGTGATATATGCATCGTAATTTTAATTTCGATAATAAATAGACAGAAATTGTCTATAATTGTGTTTAAAATATGGCAAAAAGAAATTCTTTTTTGCAAGGGGAGTAATTAAGGTGAATGATCTCAAAAATATGAATTTTGATGAACTACAAGAGATGCGTACACAAATCGATGTGGAATTAAAAAAACGGCAAGCAAAGGAAAAACAAAATGCGCGACGAAAAATTCTTGAAATTGCTAATGCCCATGGAATTGATATCGCTGATCTTGTGAGCAAAGAGCGCCATTATAGAAATCCCAATAACCAATGGGAATTATGGAATGGGCGTGGACGTAGACCTAAGTGGATTAAAGAGTGGTTGGAGAATGGGTATACACTTGATGAACTCGAAGTAACGTAACACGTGTGCGATCTTTACAAGATAAGGGAATACCAAGGAATGTAAATGCAAGAAGTATGCTCTTTTGGGTAATTTAATTGTATAAATATACTGAACGAATATATTAAAGTATTGAGTTACCAAATACAATGATAGGGAGCGTGAAAAAGTTTATTTAAATGCAAAAGGTCTTGTTGTTATAATCTGGCAAGCATAATGATGATGCCAGATTGGAATATTGTAATTGCTTTTGGCATTTGAGAGAGGGGGATATTTTACTTCTTTTTATCGTTTCATTAACGTTGCTCTTTTTAGTCTATGTAAATAAAGAGTTTTATTGATTATTTACAAAAATGGTCGAAATGAGAATAATTTATTGCATAGGGATTTTAACTCAATATGTAAAATGATAATTTTATCAATTAATATGTTAATAAATTAGCATACTTATATTTTTGAAATACTGTTCTGTAGAACAAGCCTGATGTTATAGGTTTTGTTTGGTCTTTTTTCTGTAAGATTATATACGAGGCATTTACTTTATTTATCGTTCGTTTAGTTGAGATGAGTGAGTATATAGAAAAATGGAAAATTTCTATGGCTGTTATGGGTTTTATAGAATTTATGACATATTTCTGAGCGTTTGTGATTAAAATTCATTTATGAGCGTTTATGAATAATGAATAAAGAGCGTATTTGAAAATAAAAGGATTGGATCATTTCTATTGCAGTTTATCTTCTTTTATGGTGTGAAATAGAGGGATGATATGCGGTTTTACAATTGTGTGTGATGGTATAGAGTACGGAACACTTTGTTATATATTGGAATATTTTTTCTAAAGTCGTGTGGTATTCCACAATAAGTTAAAGAGTTTGTCTGAGAAGCAGAATGCCCCAAACGGAATACATTTATGTTTTCAATTTACGCGCTTTTTTAAAAGAAAAATTTTTCAATGCAACTAAGCTTATTTTATAGCGCTTTTCGTGAATAGTATAACGTAAAAGTCCCTATGAGCATATAAAATCCATTGTACACCACCATTTTTACTTCAATAAAAAGTATAAGCCGGCGCCATTATATACTTTACTCGCCTACAATGTTGCTAAAGTCCTTAGTTCTTGAGAGGGGGAGACTTTTTGTTGCTTTGTTTAATTGTTTTTATTTATACGACACTCTCACTTGTGATGTACAAGCGAATGATTTTGATTGCTTCAACGTGAGAGAGATTTGAAATAAGGGTATTTTATGATCTTTAGATTTCTCACTCAATATGAGAACAATGAACTTATTATTGTAAATAAAGTGTTGTGTGCTAAAAAGTCTTGTTTATTTTGTTATGCCGTGAAATGGCTTCTTTTAAGGTGTGGTGATATAAGGTAACCTCTTTGAGACATTAAACGTTTTTTCAGTGCATGGTGAATATTCTTAGAATGTAGCTTGCTTGTCGAGTTTTATGTTAAGTGAAATATGGGAGGAGGAAGGCAAAGGTTGTAAAAAAAGTGAAATAGTATGAATTTTTGCTTAAAGTGGGAAGCCGTGTAGAAGACGTGGGGCATTTGGAGAGAGTCCGGCAGCTTCTTGAATGAAGTATTTTTTTATTTTTGGTGCTTGATTAATGATTCCAAGTCCGGTATCGCGGAGCATCCGTAAAAGAAGGCTATCATTAGAAAAGAGTTTATTAAGCCAATCATTGCTTAAAGCCATACGGACAATTTCAAAACGTCTCCAGCTTTGATAGCGCTCTAAAGCCGTGAGGGAGCCAATGTCAAGACCTAGTCGTGCTGTTTCAATAATCACTTCAGCGAGGGCAGCGCTATCGCGTAATCCTAAATTGAGTCCTTGTCCTGCAATGGGGTGGATGGTATGGGCGGCATCGCCAACGAGAGCAAAACGTGGTTTAACGCATTGACGTGTTAAAGAAAGACTCAAAGGAAAAGCTTGACGTTCGCCATCCCAAGAGAGTTTGCCTAATCGATGGCCAATGCGTCTTTCGAGTTCTGTTTCAAAAATAAGTGCATCAGCTTTGAGATAATATTGCGCAGTTTTATGATCTTCATTCCACACAATGGCGGATCGGTTGCCTTTGAGAGGGAGAAGAGCAAAAGGACCGGCAGGTAAAAAATGTTGAATTGCTTGACCATTATGGGTTTTTTCATGTTCAACTGTGCAGATGATTGCTGTTTGTTTATAGGGATGAGAAAAGTTTTTAAGATCTGCTTTTTGGCGTAATTTCGAATGGGCTCCGTCAGCTGCAATAAGCAATTTTGTTTGCCAAACCTCTTCATTATTTAAAGTGACGGTTGTATGTTGGTCTTCTTGATGAAAATCAATGACACGGGTGTTTGTAATAACAGGGATATTGAGATCTTTGACACGTTTTTTTAAAGTGTTGATGAGTTCTCTATGCTCTACCATAGCAGCAAAGGGCTCGCCGGGATTAATGTCGCCTTCAAAGGTTAAAAGAGTGGGTTTGACAGGATCATTTGTGCTTGTATCTGTGATGATCATTGAATGAATGGGTTGCGCATAGGGTTTTATAGATTCCCAACATTGTAATTGTTTTAACATACGAATAGAAGCAGCAGCAAGGGCAATGGTTCGTATGTTAGAAGCAGGGGTATCTCCTTGTGGAGCAGCATCAACGATTTTTATTTTCAGATTAGGGGCTGTTTGCTTGAGTGCTGTCGCTAGGGTTAAACCGACAGCTGCCCCCCCTGCAATGAGCAGATCACATTGTTTAGTTTTATGAGATTTAATTTTTTTATTGGGTTGTACGTTTTTATTGCGATTAGAACACACAATACTTCTTCCATTGTTTATAGTTTGCTTTCTTTTAAAAAGAATATCTTTTTACATTGCCTAAAATATCTTAACTTTTACTTTTCTCTCTGCTTTACAAGAACGAGGTTTCTTTTTGGCGCCAATCTGATGACGGATTGGTTTTTCAGAGTTTTTCTGCTTAATCATTTATGTGATTCATCTTACAGATTTATCGGATAAGCTTTTTTAAATATCTTCTTCAATTCTTTTTACACTTGGTTGATAAAAAAGAAAACTAAAAATAAACAAAGATGGTCGTGTATTTTTTAAGTTGTGTGAGTTACTTCAGTATGCTTGTCCTGAAAGGGGCCATTTCGTTAGTATGATAGATAAAAAATTGTGGTCATTCGTGATGGTTAAAACAGTATTCATATTTTGCCGTTATCATGATGTAGCGTAAAAATATTATTTGTTTAGGAAGGTGCCTATAGCACCCATGTAACACTTTACACATGAGGTGTTTTTTGGTTGATCGTGTGATAAATATTCAGGGAGAGCTTTTTGTGCGCCTTATGAAGGATTATCTCTTAGGGTGGTGGTATATGAATGATATGAAGTGGTTAGAAGGTAGAACGCATTAGATAAGAAGTCGGATTGTTTACAGGCTATTTGTTTACAAATCAGCACAGAGTTTAAGCTTCATCCTTTTTTAAGAGAGGGAGTTATAACTCTTTAAAATATGAAAGTTTTGTATTTGGAATTGATAGATGCACCGAAGTTCTTCTCCTTATGATTCATTAGAAGTGCGAAATTCTCAAGGTTCGCGTCTTATTGAGATGTTTTTACGTCAGATAGGAGTATTTATTGGGCTCGGGCTTTTGGGCTTTATTATTTTTTGTGTGTTTGCTTTGGCGACGTGGAATGTTGCGGACCCATCTTTAACCCATGCAAGTACAAATGAGGTTACAAACCTTATGGGGTGGATGGGGGCAATTTTTTCAGATTTTATTATGCAGTTTTTTGGCTTGGCAAGTCTTGCTGTTTTGTTGCCGCCATTATTTTGGTCTTTTCTCTTGTTGGCGCAAAAGAATATCTACAATTTGACTTTGCGCTTTTTTTTATGGGTGCTATCAACGATTTGTTTTTTAATTGCTTTTGCCCTTATGTCACCTGTTGCTTCTTTTACTTATTGGCCATTGCCAATGGGATTGGGAGGGGTTTTAGGAGATAAAGTTTTAAGTGTTGCTTCTTCAGTCTTTCCTCTTTTTCTTTCTCCTCCTTACACGGTGTTTTTCAGTGTTGTTTTTATTCTTTTAGGTTTTTTCACCGCTGCTTTTGCTGGTAATGTGATATGGCGGCGTCGAACAAAGAAAAGAAAAGAAAAAAGCATTCCAAAAGACGAAATCGTTAATCCAGTCTTTGAGTTGGAAGAAGATACGGAATATGCCGCAGAGGAGGATCGTGAAAATCATGGTTTTTTTGCGACAACGTGTGGCGCTCTTTTGCATCTTTTTTATTTTTTACAAGCACGTTTTTTTCGTTTATTCTGTTTCAAAAGGCGTTTTCAGAGTAAAGGGCAAGGAAAGCCATTTGATCGGATTGAGCCAACTTTTTTAGGTGAAAAAGTAAAGTGTGAGGAAAATCAAAATAAAGCCTATGTTTCTCCTGTTAAAAATCGAAAGTCTTTAACAGCTTCTTCAAATGGTGGTTTTGTTCTTCCACTTGTAGATTATCTTTCGGTTCCACCACCGTCTGTTAGGGATGCAAAGCTTTCTCCTGCTGTTTTAAGAGCAAATTCTCAGGAGCTTGAAGGGGTTTTGTTAGATTTTGGGGTCAAAGGAAAAATTATAGATGCTTGTCCTGGACCGGTGGTAACTTTGTATGAATTTGAACCGGCTGCAGGCATTAAGTCTTCCCGTATCATTGGTTTGGCAGATGATATTGCACGCTCGATGCGTGCGATTTCGGCGCGTGTTGCGGTGGTTCCAGGACGTAATGTTATTGGAATAGAATTGCCTAATGCAAAGCGTGAGATGGTTTATTTACGAGAAATGTTGCAGGCGCAAGAATTTATTGACAGCAAAGCCAAGCTAGGACTTGCTTTGGGTAAGACAATCGGGGGGGAAGCTGTTGTTGCAGATTTAGCAAAAATGCCCCATCTTTTGGTTGCTGGTACAACAGGATCGGGAAAGTCTGTTGCTATCAATACAATGATTTTATCATTGCTTTATCGTATGACACCTGAACAATGTCGTCTCATTATGGTGGACCCGAAAATGCTTGAGCTTTCGGTTTATGATGGCATTCCCCATTTATTAACACCCGTGGTGACAGATCCTAAAAAAGCCGTGATTGCTTTAAAGTGGGCTGTTCGTGAAATGGAAGAACGCTATAGTAAAATGTCAAAACTAGGCGTTCGTAATATTGATGGGTTTAATGCACGTCTTAGGGAAGCTGCAAGTCAGGGAGAGACAATGGTGCGGACAATTCAAGTTGGATTTGATCGCGAGACCGGTGAGCCTCTTTATGAAACGGAAACACTTGATTTTAGTCCTATGCCCTATATTGTTGTCATTATTGATGAAATGGCTGATTTGATGATGGTTGCTGGTAAAGACATTGAAGGCGCGGTTCAACGCTTGGCACAAATGGCACGTGCTGCCGGTATCCACGTGATTATGGCGACACAGCGTCCTTCCGTCGATGTTATTACTGGGACGATCAAAGCCAATTTTCCTACACGTATTTCTTTTTCTGTGAGTTCAAAAATTGATAGCCGAACAATTTTAGGTGAACAGGGGGCCGAGCAATTATTGGGACAAGGAGATATGCTCTTTATGATGGGAGGAGGACGTATTCAACGTGTGCATGGTCCTTTTGTTGCGGATGATGAAGTGGAGCAGGTTGTTGCGCATCTCAAAGCGCAAGCACGACCTGATTATTTGGAAACAATTACGCAAGAAGTTGAAGAGGATGGTGCTGATGTTTCTTTGGCTTCTCCTTCAGAAGATGATCCCTATAGTCAAGCTGTTGCTATTGTGCTTCGTGATCGTAAGGCTTCGACTTCTTATATTCAACGCCGTTTAGGCATTGGTTATAATCGTGCTGCGACACTGATTGAGAGGATGGAAGAAGAAGGTATCATTAGTCCAGCAAATCACGCAGGGAAACGAGAAATTTTAGTGCCTGCTGAAGAAGAGCGCTTTTGAAAAATCTTTATAGTTGTTTTTTATAATATCTTATAAAACAAGTGTTTGTTTACTGTATCGTAGAAAGTCTGCATTTTCATACACCAGTTCTCGATTTGCGATAGCTCCTTGGCACTTGGAACTCTTTATAAGGGGATTCTTTATCTTATATAACTTTTATCCACACACCAACCTTGCTTGTAATGTGCAAGCAAATGATTTGAGTTGATTCAATATGAGAGAGTATGTGATGAAAGAATCTTATTGTATTTGGCGTTATGATTTAAGTTAAAAAGATAAATTATTATAAATCAATATCTTGGTATAAAATAATGTTATTGCGAATGTAGGGGTGTAAAAGCATGTAAGACTTGATATTTAAGTGTCTTTTTAAGTGCGCTCTAAATATTTAGGGCAAGGCTGATCTGTCGAGTCTTAATATAAATGAATTATATGGGGTGGGAAGCTAAGTGAAATTTGCTAAACTCCAAACTGTTTACAGAGCGGTTGTGGTGAAAATTTTTATTCTTTTGGGTGAGAAGGAAGTCAAAAAAGTATTTTTGATACTTAAAAGAGCTTTCAGGTTTGCGAGTAATATGTTTAGTCCTTAATCCATTATGTCTTGACTATAATTTATGTTGCTTCATAGATTAGGGGTGGAAAAGAATATATTATGCGTTTAGAAAAGCAGGAAATTTGGATGCTTTCGGAAACTTAAACGCAGACTGATTATTTGTAAACGATACCGCAAAAAATAAAAAAGGATGTTTCTTTAGCTTTTTCTTTAGCAGATGATTCCTATTGTCAAGCTGTTGCTATTATGCTTCGTGATCGTAAGGCTTCAACTTCTTATATTCAATGTCGTTTAGGCATTGGTTATAACCGTGCCGCCACATTGATCGAAAGGATAGAAGAAGAAGGCATCATTAGTCCAGCTAATGATATGGGTAAGCGAAAAGTGTTGGAGATTGTCGAAGAAGAATACTTTTAAAAATCTTTTGATATTTTTTTCAAACAATATCTTTATCTTATAAAGAAGGGTATTTATTCGTCGTTGATCACTTAAGTTATGAATTATAAAGTCAATTAAGTATTGCTTGGGAGCATTTTTTATGAAAACGTCTTTTTTACCGCAAAGAAGAGTCTTTGGGTTGGTGGGAATTATTATCTTTTGGTGTTTAACTGTTCCTGTTTTTTCGCAAGCATCTAATAAAGTGATAAAGGCGCAAAATGTTGTGAATCACTTTGCGGCAATCAAAACAATGACAGGTGATTTTATTCAGTTTAGTCCAAAGGGAAAAATGTCTCAGGGGACATTTTATTTAGAGCGCCCAGGGAAAATTCGTTTCATTTACAAAAAAATGCCTTTACAGATTATTTCAGATGGCCAATTTGTAGGTATTAACAATCGGGCTTTGAATACTTGGAACTTTTCACAACTTTCGCAAACGCCAATGAAATTTTTGTTGGATGATAAAATTGATGTATCTTCTGGGCGCTTGTTCGCATTTCGCGAAGATCCAGGGGCTGTAACGATTGTTCTGCGTGATAAAACGATTGGGGCAGGGCAAATAAGGATGGTTTTTGATTCTAAAGGCTCTGCTTTGCGACAGTGGACAATTGTTGACCAACAAAATTTGGAAACTACTGTGCAGATTATGAATGTGCGGACAGACGTCCGGTTCGCTAATGGGATGTTCACACTTCCTTCGAAGAAATGAAGAAAGAGTGTTACGTCATTGGGATTAAAACAAATGTTCTTTCGTATTGCAACTTGGAATATTAATTCTATTCGTTTGCGTCTTGCACAGGTTTTTCAGTATTTGGATCTCTTTTCCGTAGATGTTTTGTGTCTACAGGAAACAAAATGTCCAGATGCTTTATTTCCAGTGGAGGCTTTTGAAGCAGCGGGTTATAAGCATATCGCATTGAGTGGACAAAAATCTTATAACGGGGTGGCTATTGTTTCTCGTTTGCCTTTTAAAAAGGTAGAAAAGCGTTTCTTTTGCCAAAACCAAGATTGTCGCTATATCTCAGTTATTGTGGAAGCCCATGGGAGAAGCTTGCGGATTCATAATTTTTATGTTCCTGCTGGGGGAGATATTCCAGATGCTGATGTGAATGAAAAATTTCGTCATAAGCTTGATTTTTTAGAAGAAATGTCTTCCATACGTGCGGATCAAGGAGATGGTCTTTCTTCTCTTTTGGTGGGCGATTTAAATATTGCTCCTTTGGCAGAGGATGTTTGGTCTCATCAGCAATTGTTGAAGGTTGTAAGCCATACTCCTATTGAAACCGAGCGTTTACAGGATTTGTGTTGTCAAGGTGGATGGGTTGATCTGATGCGGTTGCATATTCCTGCTCCTACCAAGCTTTATACATGGTGGAGTTATCGTGCACGCGATTGGGCATTTACCGATTATGGGCGGCGGCTTGATCATGTTTGGTCTTCTCCTGATTTAGCACCTTTTGTTGTAGATCTTTCGATTTTTCGTGATGCGCGCGGATGGGAACGCCCTTCAGATCATATTCCTGTGCAAACTGTATTTGATTTTTCACGTCAAGTTTGAAATAAGAGGTAAATAAAGTATTAATATTAAATAATGATTCTGAAAGAATGCGGGAGACTAGATGTATATCAGAAATCTCAAAAGGGGCGCTTCTCGTGGATTACTTTCTATTGTCTTGTTGTGGTTGCTTTTGTCAGGATGTATGGTTGGTCCCAATTACCAGAAAACATCTTTTCGTGTTCCAGCAGTTTGGGGAGAAAAATCTGCACAGACTGCTGGACAGCCAGTTGCGCTTGCCGGATGGTGGCGGCGTTTGAATGACCCTGTTCTAGATGCATTAATGGATTATGCGATTTCTGGAAATAATAATGTTGCTGTTGCCAAAGCTCGGGTACGTGAGGCGCGTGCGAGTTTAGGACAGGTTGTGGGAACTCTTTTGCCAAATGTGTCCAATTCAATTTCAGGAACCCGTAGTCATTCTGCACAGTCTGATGCATTGTTAAACCAATACCGTAGTGGTTTTGATGCAAGCTGGGAGCTTGATTTTTTTGGTGGGCATAAACGAGCGGTTGAAGCAGCGCGTTATGGTCTTGATGCGGCTGTGGAAGATATGCGTGCTACCATGGTGACATTGTTAGGAGATGTGGCAACAAATTATGTACAAATGCGTGGTTGGCAACAGAAATTGTTGATTGTACGTCAAATTGCTGTATCACAACGTAAAACCTATGAATTGATGCGTGCTAGATTAACAGCTGGTGATGTTTCTGAGCTCGATGTTTCAAATGCGCAAGCACAAATGGCAAATACAGAAGCAGATATATCACAGATGGAAGCGAATTTAGCAATGAGCGTTCATCGCCTTTCTGTCTTAATTGGTCGTGTGCCTACGGCATTGAAGGCTCTTTTACAAAAAAATGCTAAGTATGCAAAGATTCCACAACCGCGCTGGCCGATACCAGCAGGAATTCCAGCTGATATTTTGTTAACACGTCCGGATTTACGACGGGCAGAGCGTCAATATGCGCAAGCGACAGCGCGGATTGGTCAACGTGAAGCAGATCGCTATCCATCACTTACTTTAACAGGTAATATTTCGACAGCCGCAACGGCGATAGATCAGTTATGGAAAAATTCAACGATTGGCTGGTCTTTTGGACCTGGTCTGCGTTTTCCTTTTTTTAATGGAGGTCAGGTTGAGGCTTCTATTGCTGTCGCGCGTGCACAGCGTGATCAAGCTTTTATTAATTATCGGGCTGCTGTTTTGGGAGCTTTAGAAGATGTAGAAAATGCGTTGGTAAGATTAACTAAAGAACATCAACGCTTAGAAAAGCTAATCATTGCGAATAAAGCTTCTCTTCATTCCTTAAAACTTTCACGGAGTCTTTTTGAGAATGGAAATACCAGTTTTCTTGAATTGTTAAATGCTGATCGCTCTTATTATTCTGCACAAATGGCACTTAAAGATAGCCGTGTTTCTTTGGTTACACAATATATCACGTTGATGAAAGCATTGGGGGGGGCTGGGATGGCGTTGTTGATGTATCACGTCCGGAAGTCGTTGATGGTGCACCTCGTTCGCGTGCAAAGGTAGGGAAATGAAAAAAAACTTACTCAAAAATTTCATTACAAAACACAAAAAACTTTCCTTCTTTTTAACTGCTATATTTCTCATTCTCTTGTTTTTATGGTTGCGTTCTGTTTTTTTTGGAACATCTACTCCAACTTATATAACAGCGGTGGTGAAGCGTGGGGATATTGAGGAAAGTGTTTTAGCTTCTGGTCTTGTACGTCCTTACCGGTTGGTGGCTGTTGGTGCGCGAGCAACAGGGCGTGTGGTGTCAATGCATGTTTCCCCTGGGAGTGTTGTGAAAGAAGGCGATCTCTTAGCAGAAATTGATCCTACAGATCAGGAAAATGATTTAAAAAGAAAAAAAGCAGCATTATCGCATTATTATGCGAGTTTGGTAGAACAAGAAGCCTATCTTTCTCTTGCACAGAAAAATTTAGAGCGTCAGAAAAAAATGATTGAAACACGTGCGGTTTCACGTGCGAACCTCGATGAGGCTACGACACAGGTGAAAATACGCGAGGCGCAAATTGAACAACTTCGTCAGCAGATTGTGCAAGCACAAATTGATGTGGAGAGTGCAGAGGTTAATTTAGGTTATACACGCATCACTGCCCCTTCAGCGGGAACGGTTTTGGCAACAGTTGTGGAAGAAGGGCAGAATGTGAATGCGGTTCAGTCGGCGCCAACAATTGTTATTTTGGGTGATTTATCAAAGATGACGATCAAGGCGCAAATCTCAGAAGCAGATGTTCTTAAAGTCCGAGCTGGACAACCACTTTATTTTACAGTTCTAGGTAATTCACAGCGTCGTTATGAAGGCGTTTTAGAAAAAGTAGAGCCGGCTCCTGAAACAATTCGTGCTGATGTGAGTATTAATCCTGGTATGGTGAGTGGTTCTAGTGCTTTAATCTCATCGGCTATTTATTATAACGGAATTCTACATGTTGATAATGCGGACAATTTTTTGCGAACCTATATGACTGCTCAAGTTCATATTATCTTAGGGCGCGCACAGAATGTCTTGTTGGTTCCAAGTAATGCTTTACGCGATGAGACAAGAGAGCGTAAAGCATGGGTTTCTGTTTTGGTGGGGGAAAATAAGTTGGTTACTAAACAGGTGAGCGTTGGGTTGAATAATAAGGTTATGGCAGAGATTATTTCAGGACTTAACGAGGGTGATGTCGTCGTCACCAGTTCGTCTGATGGAGTGATGCCCGAGTCTTCTAACATGCATAGCGAAGACGAGAGTTAAAGCATGAGCACAAATCAAGCAGATGCTGTCTTCGTCTTGGAAAATATTGTGCGCAAATTTCCTGCGGGCGAAGCGTTTGTTACCGTTTTGAAAAACATCAATCTTACCATTAAACGTGGTGAAATGGTGGCAATTGTAGGTGCTTCCGGTTCAGGTAAATCTACCTTGATGAATATTTTAGGCTGTCTTGACCGTCCAACTTCTGGCCGTTATTGGATCTCTGGTAAAGAAATAGCTTCCCTTTCTGCGGATGAATTGTCGGCTTTGCGACGTAATCATTTTGGTTTTATTTTTCAGCGTTACCATTTGTTGAATGAATTGACAGCTCTTGGTAATGTTGAAATTCCGGCTATTTATGCGGGAAGTGCCGTGGAAGCAAGGAAAAAGCGGGCACAGGATCTTTTAACACGTTTGGGCATGGGTGATCGGATAAATCATCGTCCAAATCAGCTGTCCGGTGGTCAGCAACAACGTGTTTCTATTGCTCGGGCGCTCATGAATAATGCGGAGGTCATTCTTGCAGATGAACCAACTGGTGCATTGGACAAAAAGAGTGGGCAAGAAGTATTGCATATTTTGGATGAACTTCATCAAGAGGGACGTACTATTATCATTGTAACCCATGATATGCAGGTGGCTGAAAGAGCAGAGCGTATTATCGAAATCAGTGATGGGGAAATTATTGCTGATAAGCGGTCAAGGGTTGCAAAAACAAAAGTTGGTGGAAAATCTCTTCAGGAACAACAAAATCTAAAAGGCCAACAAAAACTGGGCTTTTTTCGTTCTTTTGTTGAGCGATTCCGTGAGGCGTTTGTGATGGCTCTGTTGGCAATGAATGCACATCGCATGCGGACTTTTCTAACAATGCTTGGGGTGATTATCGGTATTGGGGCGATTATTGCTATGGTGGCTTTAGGGAATGGTACACGAGAGAAAATTCTGGAAAATTTTAAAAGTTTGGGTGCTAATACATTAACCATTTTTCCTGGCAAAAGTTTTTCTGATCCACAAGCAGAAAAAATAACCAGTTTGGTTGAAGCTGATGCAGAAGCCTTGTCTGGGTTACCTTATGTTTCTGGTGTAACACCTCAGATTTCAACAAGCTCAAAAGTGCGTTTTGGTGCAGTTGAAGTCAATGCTGTCATTGTGGGGGTGGGAGAACAATTCTTTCAGACACAGGGGCTTAAAGTTTTCAAAGGACAGTTTTTTGATCAAAAAAGTGTGCATGATCGGGCGGTTGATCTCGTGATTGAAAAAGAAGCATTGTCTGTTCTTTTTCCCCATAGCCATGAAAGCCCTCTTGGCAAAGTGGTGCATGTGGGTAATGTTCCAGCGCGTATTATTGGTGTTGTTGATTCGCAAAATCACGCAAATGGAAACACATCAAATACATTACAGCTTTATTTGCCCTATACAACAGTGCAAACGCGTTTTCTTGGTACAACAGAAGTTCGTGCAATTACTGTTAGGATTGCTGATGATGTCGATTCACATTTAGCGGAAAACATGGTGAAACGTTTTCTCATTATGCGGCATGGTGGAGAAGATTTTTTCATTAGAAATTCAGAATTCTTTCGTGAACGTATCATGGAGAGTACACATATCTTAACACTTTTAATTTCTTCAATTGCAGCGATTTCCCTGATTGTAGGTGGTATTGGGGTGATGAATATTATGCTGGTCACCGTTTCTGAGCGGATCAATGAAATTGGTGTGCGTATGGCAGTTGGTGCACGCCAAAGTGATATTTTGCAGCAGTTTCTCATTGAAGCGGTGTTGGTTTGTGTCATTGGTGGTGGTTTGGGGATCTTGCTTGGGCTTTCTATCGGTGGCTTGTTCCTTCTGTTTAAGGCACCTATCCATCTTATCTATACCATTGAATCGATCATTATGTCTCTTACTTTTTCAACCCTCATAGGAATATGTTTTGGCTTTTCTCCAGCGCGGCAAGCTTCACGGCTTGACCCTGTTGTCGCTCTTTCACGCGATTAGACTTTATCAATTTGGGCATGTTTGTTCGTGATTCTTTCCACTTGGATGAAGCGTTTATGAAGCAAAACATGAATGGGAAAAGTTTAGCATTATTTGCTGCTCTATTTTAGAAAACGCTTTGTTCGTTAAGTGGAGCGTACCACTAGAGGTGAACGTTTCTTATAGCGCACCACATCATGTGAGATGTGGTAGGCATATAAGCCTTCTTGAGGCATTAAATGTTTTGAGAATGCATGATGAATATTTTTAAATCTTTCTTGTCAAGTCTTATGGACGTAAATCCTATTAAGGAGAAGTTAAATGGAACCCGTTAGAATGAGATTGCTTGCAGACTGAATTTTGTTAAAAATCTTCGTCTTCTGAGATATGAAGAGGAGGACAAATGAAATATATTGCGCGACGATTCTTAAGATTTAATTTAAAAAGAGGCGGGGTAGTGAATAGTATATCTGCTAACAAACAAAAGAACAAAAAAGAAGGTTGATGCCAAAAACAGCTTAAACCTCCGTTCTTCCAAAAAAATGAACTGGTATCGAGATAGCTGAGCAGTTTAAGAGGTTTCGTTTAGTCTTTTTAAGATTTTCGGAAAAGAGGTTATGTGGATTTCTCACTTTTGGTTTTGCAGAGGGTGGTGCAAATTATAGGTGTTTAGGTTTATGCAAATAAATTATGATCTTGCTCAAGTTTTAAAATGTGACCTAAGACACTGTCATTTTCTGTTCCTTTATTTGAGTAACGTAGCTTCTTTAGAATATTTTGTTTAAGGCATCGCTTTTTTCTGCCTTATCTCATGATTTTGGAGCTGAAGGATAAACAAGCCATTTGAGTTTCTAGGGTAAGGATGCCGTCAGATACTCGGTAGGGGGCGCGATCTTAAGAACTAATACCGTGAAGATGCGGGTTTGATTTCATGAGTTTGGTGAGGACGACAAAAAGTTTGAGAGGCGGATCGCTTCTTATTTTGAATGATGTATGAATGAAAAGGGTTTTCATTCATTGAAAAAGAATAAGCTCATATTCAGCAGGTGTGAGATGAAGTAAGAGAACATCGTAATACCAAGCTGCAGTTATGCTGCTAAAGAACATAATGGCGCTAGTGATGAGCAATGGTATGTCTAGTTGGTATGGTATTCTCCCTCCTGCTAAAAGTCCGATACAGATAAAAAAGAATTCTAAAGCCACCCGCTATAAAGTATAAGAAGCGAATAATTAGTCTACGAAAGAACAAAAGATAAAGAAATATTTTAAAAATCAATATTTTGAATATCACGACTAATATTTTGCGTATTATAGTGAAATTATATGCATGATCGTTCGTAAAATGCGCTGTTTTGTGTGTGGAGTTTCTTCCTTGGTGTCTTGTGTGTTCGCAGGTGTCGTATCCATTTCCCCCCTCTCATTCCTAAGCTAAATCCTAAAATTATTGCGCACTTTATTTTGTATTCTTAACAAAAGGCAAAAAATATTTTCAAAATCATCACGCCTTACCGTTTATTTCCATAGGGATATAGACATCAATAAATGCATCATATGATTTGGGGGATACTCAAAAGGATCAAAAGATTCTCTCTTGTTGATTTAATTAAGCATAGAAGAAATGTCTTAAAATCAAGCAATCTTAAGCTTTTTTTAAGTTTTTTGGGTAGAACAATGAGCATTGACGAATTGGTTTAGATTCGATAGTTGAAGGTATTTTTCATTGGGGGGGAAGCATGACGCTGCAATCGCTTTTACAGACATATCGTGATGAAGCGCGTACCGAACGAGATAAAGGTACATATTTTGAGCGTTTTGCTCTTGCTTATCTAACACATGATCCTCTTCAGTCTGGGTATTATGAAAAGGTTCAAACCTTTAAAGATTGGGCTCATGAAAATGATTGGGATGGTCATGATACTGGTATCGATCTTGTTGCAAAGCTTCGTGATGGAGGGGGTTTTGCGGCAATCCAATGTAAATTTTATGATGCAGCCTATCGAATTAAAAAAGCAGATATTGATAGTTTTATTTCGGCATCAGGGAAAGCTCCATTCAAGCGGCGTGTTATTATAGATAGTACTGAAAGTGCTTGGAGTGATAACGCTGAAACAATGATACGGGGGCAGGATATTCCTGTTATACGGATTAATCTTTCCGATATACAACAAAGTCCGATCCGTTGGGAAACTTTTGCAGCCCAGGGCAAAGTTGTTTTGGAGGATAAAAAGAAGTTGCGTCCACATCAATTGGAAGCATTGCGTGATGTGCGTGCTGGGCTTGCTCAAGCAGATCGGGGGAAGCTTATTATGGCTTGTGGGACTGGTAAGACATTTACCAGTCTTAAAATTGCTGAGGATTTGGCTGGTGAAGGCAAGTTTGTTTTGTTTCTTGTTCCTTCCTTGGCACTGATGTCACAGACGGTCCGTGAATGGACAACGGATGCAGAAATCGGATTGAGATCCTTTGCTGTCTGTTCAGATACACAAGTGGGAAAGCGTCGTAAAAATAGTGATGATGTTGCTGAAATTGATGTGTTTGATCTTGCTTTTCCGGCGACAACCGATGCTGCTAAACTTGCAGAACAGGCGGGTAAGAGTGTTGCAGATAAGATGACCGTTGTGTTTGCAACCTATCAATCTATTCAGGTGATTGCTGATGCTCAGAAAAACTATGGTTTGCCAACATTTGATCTTATCATTTGTGATGAAGCGCATCGTACAACAGGGGCAACGCTGGTGGGCGAGGGTGAATCCAATTTTGTTAAGGTGCATTCTAATGATGTTATTCGTGCCAAGAAACGCCTTTATATGACAGCGACACCACGCATTTTTGGTGATAACGCAAAAAGTCGCGCGAATGAAGTTAATGCTGTTCTTGCTTCTATGGATGATGAAAAGCTTTTTGGTAAAACACTTTTTTATCGGGGTTTTTCATGGGCAGTACAAAATGATCTTTTAACAGATTATAAGGTTATTGTCTTAGCAATGGACGAAAAATTGGTCAGTTCCGCTGTTCAGAAGCGCCTTAGTGATAGCGATTCTGAGCTTATTCTTGATGATGCAACAAAGATTATTGGCTGTTATAAGGCTTTGACAAAACAAAATATGAAGGCTGATGTTGGTACGGATTCATATCCTATGCATCGTGCTTTAGCATTTTGTAAAACTATTAAAAGTTCTGAACTTGTGCGTGATGAGTTTTCTACGGTTGTTAGAGAATATCTTGATTATACGAAAGAGGATACAGAAAATGAGCATTTTCTGAAGTGTGAAATTGAGCATGTTGATGGCACTTTTAATGCGAAGGATCGTGGTGCATTACTTGACTGGTTGAAAGCTGATAGTGGTGAGGATGTTTGTCGTATTTTGACCAATGCTCGGTGTTTGTCTGAGGGGGTGGATGTTCCGGCTCTTGATGCGATCATGTTTTTAAATCCACGCAAAAGCCAGATTGATGTTGTGCAAGCGGTTGGGCGGGTGATGCGTCGCTCTGAAGGCAAAAAGATGGGATATGTCATTTTGCCAATTGGCATTCCTCCTGATACTCCAGTGGAACAGGCTTTGAACAACAATGATAAATATCGGGTTGTTTGGCAAATTTTAAATGCTTTGCGTGCGCATGATGATC
The DNA here is from genome assembly GCF_042194035.1 of Bartonella sp. OC16QHHD. Lineage (NCBI taxonomy): Bacteria > Pseudomonadati > Pseudomonadota > Alphaproteobacteria > Hyphomicrobiales > Bartonellaceae > Bartonella > Bartonella sp. OC16QHHD. The sequence continues at coordinate 19,496 of NZ_JBHIMJ010000033.1, forward strand.
GTTTTGATGCGACGATTAATAAGGCATCGTTGAGCCAAGATATCAGCAATGTGATTGAGATTATTGGCGTCACACAGAGCACTGAGTTACAGGCTGTTACAGCTGTTGTAGACAATCTTCCACTACGTTCACAGCCTGCACGAGCGGGAATTGGAAGTCTGGAGCATGATTGCTTTCTTACAGAGCAGGTAAACGAGGAGCTTTCTTTCTGCGTAGATGAACTTTCTCGTGCGATTTTGGCAAAGATTGTTAAGAAATGTGGGACACGTGATTATTGGGAAGATTGGGCGAGCAACATTGCTGAAATTGCTAAGAATCATATCACGCGTTTAACAGGTATTCTGGCAGAGCCAGATACTGAGGCGCGTCAAGCCTTTGACAGGTTTGTGGCAGAACTGCGTGATGATTTAAATGATGCTGTTACAGAAGCTGATGCGATTGAGATGTTGGCACAGCATATTATCACGCGTCCTGTCTTTCAGGTGTTGTTTGAAGGGTATCAGTTCACACGTGAGAACCCTGTCTCGCGTGCTATGCAACGTATGCTTGATGTGCTTGATGAGGCAAATCTTGATAAGGAATCCAAAGATCTTGAGAAATTTTACGCAAGTGTAAAATTACGAGCTAGTGGCATTACGGATCCAAAAGCAAAACAGAGGTTGATTGTAGAGCTTTACGATAAGTTTTTTCGTTATGCTTTTCCACGTACTGTAGAAAAATTAGGCATTGTTTATACCCCCGTTGAGGTTGTGGATTTTATTTTGCACTCTGTCAATGATGTCTTAGAGCAAGAATTTGGGCAAACGCTTGGCTCATCTGGTGTGCACATCATGGATCCCTTTACTGGAACGGGAACTTTTATCACGCGGCTTTTACAATCGGGTTTGATAAAACCAGAGGAGATGAAACACAAATTTTGTCATGAAATTCATGCCAATGAAATTGTGCTTTTAGCCTATTATATTGCAGCCATTAATATTGAGACGACCTATCATGGTCTGATGGGGGGCGATTATATTCCGTTTGAGGGAATTTGTTTGACCGATACATTCCAGCTTTATGAGCAAGAAAAAGACCTGATCAGTGATTTGCTGGTGGATAACAGTACACGTCGGGCGCACCAGAAGGAACTGGATATTCGTGTTATTGTTGGCAACCCCCCTTATTCTTCTGGACAAAAAAGTGAAAACGACAATGCGCAGAATATTGCCTATCCTAAATTGGATCGTCGCATTCGTGAAACCTATGCCGCTCAATCTAAAGCGAGCAATGTTAATGGACTTTATGACAGTTATATTCGTGCTATTCGCTGGGCAAGTGATCGCATAAAAGACCGTGGAGTTATTGGCTTTGTAACAAATGCAGGTTTTATCAGTAGTCACTCTACGGATGGTTTACGAAAATGTTTAATCGAGGAATTTAGCAGCCTTTATATTTTCCATTTGCGGGGGAATCAACGAACTTCTGGAGAATTCTCTCGAAAGGAGGGGGGAAAGATTTTTGGTTCTGGGTCTCGCGCACCTATTGCGATTTCCATTTTGGTTAAAAATCCAGATGCACAACAGCATGGGAAAATATATTTTCGTGATATTGGAGATTATCTCACGGCAAAAGAAAAGCTCCGTGAACTTCAGAGGTTGGGGAGTATTGGTGGTATCACACGTGAACACAGTTGGCAGATGATTACACCAGATGAGCATGGCGATTGGCTGAATCAGCGCAATAATGATTTTGAAAAATTTCTAGCTTTAGGTGACAAGAAAGGCAGTGATAAAAGGCTCTTTGAAAATTTTTCTGGCGGTATACAAACTAGTCGTGATGCTTGGACATATAACTCAAGCCGTGAATCTTTAGAAAAGAATATAAGCAATATGATTGCTTTTTATAACAGTGAAGTAGAGCGTTTTAATGCTGCGTATCTACATTCTGACCGCAAAGCACGTGCAAATGCTGTGAACGATTTTGTCAATACAGATTCTAGAAAGATTAGTTGGAGTAGTAGCCTTAAAGAAGAATTAATAAGGGGAAAGGCTTTTAAATTTAAAGATACGTATATTACTCAGAGCCTTTATCGTCCTTTTACACAACAGTGGCTCTATTACAATCGGGTTTTTAACCATAGAGTTTTACAAATGCCACGTATTTTTCCTCTGGAACAAGCGGTTGAAAACAGAGTAATACAAGTTACGGGAGTTGGAGCAAGCAGTGGCTTTTCTGTTCTGATGACTAAGAATTTATCTAATCTTCATGCAATGGATACTGGTCAATGTTTTCCACGGTATGTTTATGAAGATGTTGCATCCTTAGGAGCTAAAAAAGGGAATCAGGTTCATTTGTTTGCAAATTTTGCAGAGGAAAGCAAAGAAACTGGTTTGCAGCGGCGTGATGCTCTTACGGATGAAGGGTTGGCTTATTTTAAGGCAGCTTATCCTGGTGAAATGATAACAAAGGATGATTTGTTTTATTATGTTTACGGGATTTTGCATTCTGAAGATTATCGTGCTCGTTATGCGCATAATTTGTCTAAAGAATTGCCACGTATTCCAACAGTTAAAAAAGTAGAGGATTTTTGGGCTTTTGTAACAGCGGGGCGAAAGCTTGGTGATTTGCATATGAATTATGAAGAGGTTGAACCCTATCCCGTTACTTATAAACAGGGAGATCCAAGAACTTGGATGATTTCTGATGAGAAGAGTTTCTACCGTGTTGAGGCAATGAAATTTGCTGGTAAGCGTGGCGCTATTGATAAAAGCACAGTGATTTATAATGCGCATATCACGATGCAGAATATTCCTCTTGAAGCTTATGAGTATGTGATCAATGGCAGGACTGCTCTTGAATGGGTTATGGAGCGGCAGGTTGTCAAAACGGATAAAGCGAGTGGGATTGTGAATGATGCCAATTGCTATGCTGTTGAAACGGTGGGTAATCCAGCTTATCCATTGGAATTGTTTCAGCGGGTTATTACTGTAAGCTTGGAAACAATGAAAATTGTGCGCAACCTGCCAAAATTGGAAGTGAGAGAAACTGAAAAGGTTAAGTTATCCATTGTGCGGTAAAACAGCGCTGTGTCGTAACAAACTGGCACTATCACACACCTTGCCAGCTCGTGGGTATTGCGATAGCCCTTGGCACTTGAGGCAAGTCCATAAGAGGCATGTCTTTCTTGTACAGTTTTACGCTGCGCAGGCTCTCTTCCTTTGTGATGTGCAAGTCCTATGTGATGTGCAAGAAAATGGTTTTGATTGATTCAATAGAGAGCAGATTTGAAATGAGAGAATCTGATGATATTGAGAGCTCTCATTCAAGTTGTAGCATAATAAATTTCATTATAAATCAATATATTGTATGTGATAAAGCACCTTAGGCAGTGAGGTCGCTAAAATTATGACGCATGAGCTTTAGCGGCAGTGATGAATATTCTCAGGCAGGGTTTTCTTGTCGAGCTTTATGTGAGTAAACCATATAAATGGGGAAGCTGAGAGGAACTTGTCCAGAGAAAGTGGATTGTTTACAAATCGTTGCTAATAAGAATCATCGTCCTTTGAGATGTTGAGAGGAAATCACAATTCTCATGAAATCTGTCCTTTGAGGTGTTCTGATATTGAAGTGAGCAGGGAGAACGCGTTAGACAAGAAGCTGAGTTATTATTGTTTACAGATCAATAGAGTTTAAAAATTTTCGTTCTTTTTTGGGGAGGAAACCAGACAAAAAGTGATCTTAGAGAGCGAAATGATTTCAAAAAAGATTGCGATAAAAAACGTAGGGTATTTGTAGCGGTGTGCGTTTTGAGCTTATTCCTATCTGTGATCTAAAATGCTCTTATGAAGATGCTTTGTAGAATGAAGAAGTAGTTACTAATATATTGATTTATAATGATAGTTTAATGTTCTCTCTGTTAAATGAGAAATCTAAGTATTATAAATTTTCTTATTTTAAATCTATTAAAATTACTTCTTTGCATGTCATATGAGGTTGGTATGTGCGTGTTTAAGAAAGGCGTAAAGCATTTCTCTTACCAATCATCCCAAGTGGCGTAAGAGCTATCGTAATACTTGGGGGGTGGCAAAATATAGGGTGGGGCGGTTTGCATTTTTTATGAAGGGTAAGACAGTGGTGTAAATAGATTTTTATGACAAGTCTGGAGATCTTATGGCTGTCTGGGGGCTCTATTTACAAGAGCTTATATATTGGGATGGCATGTACAGATCCGCGCTGTGAGATATGTTTGGGATGTAAGAGATGTTTTGGGTGAACGTGCAAATACAGTGACACGTGCATTGGGATGTTCTGCGTTGTATGAGGGTAAGCTCTGTCGAGTTTTTATAGAGGCAACTCGTGTGGAAGGGTATGAAAGAAAGGTATGAAGCGGTTCGTGGGTGGCAAGGTTTTTAAAAAGTCAGAAGGATAAAGATTAGAATGCGGTTCTGATATAGACTTGGAGCGTTTTAATATATTGGAATATAAGAATGCGGATTTGATTGATCTGTTGTATTGCGCTTTCAGCATTGTTCTTTTTAACAGGATAGGCAATGAAATGGATATCAGGCATTAAATATTTAAGTTCTCGCATTGAGCGCCACACATGGTAATCATGGGTGACGATATAAAGGGTTTTATAGTGGTGTTTTTTGATCCAATCGGCGCTTTCTTTAGCATTTCCTCTGGTGTTAATCGCTTGATGCCCGATGTCAATACAACAGGAGATAAGCCGTGGGGTAATATGCATGTTGTGCATGAGACTTTTCAGATTGGTTGTGGTGTTTACGCCACTGATGAGGAGACGTGAACCAAGCCCCCTTTGTAAGAGATTAAGTCCTGTCTCTATTCGGTTTTCTCCGCCTGTAAGCACGATAATGGCATCCGCTTTGGGGAGAGGTGTTGGGGGAGAAAGTCGTTCAGTTTTTTCAGAAAAAATAATAAAACCGCCCCAGAAAATTAAAACAATGATTGAAAGAGTAAGGGTTGTCGGTGGAAAATAGCGAAATAAAAAGCAGGGAGACCAACTATTATAGTGGGGCCGTTTTGGAAGAGGACGTTCTAAATTGTTTTGCGTCAATGAGTTGAAAGTGTTGTGAGTCATAAAATTAAAATAAACCGTTTTCACATTGATCGATTTTTTTCAGTTGCGCTAAAATAGTCATGCGGTTTGTAAGGGTGGTAAGAAAAGAAACGAAAATAATAAGAAAAATGATTTTTCCGTAGGGGATGGAACTTATGGAAAGATGTCCAAACAAAGCTGTTACTTGGCTAGCTTCTACTCTTCCCAAGTTATAATTCGTCCAGAGACAAAAGGCTGAAAATAGAAATATGCTTGTGAGACCACCATATAAAGCACCACGCAGCGCAGTTTTAAAAAAATGCCAGTCAAATTGGCGAGCAATGAAAAGAGTTTCAGTACCAAGGAAATATAAGACATTGATAATATGTGTATTTTCTGCCAATGCATTGCGGGTGGCAAAAATGATGGTGAGGATAAGAGAGCCTAAAACCAATGCTAAAATTGAAAAACCAATGAAAACAGTGGTGTGTGCCATGGTCGCAAAACGATGAACCCAAACACGGTGATCATCAAATTGACCTCCTGGAATTTGGGTTTTAATGGCGTGATTAATGGCTGCAAAATTGATTTTTTCATCTCTCTTCAGGGTCACAATGATGAGGCGGGGAAGGGGTAGTTCATTGACATTGAAGCCTGTTCCAAGCCATGGCTCCAGTAACTTTTCTGTAGCTTTTTGGTCAACAATTTTTGCATCTTGTACACCAGAAAATGTTTTAACCAATTGTACGGCATCACGGAGTGCTTTGTTGATATCAACATTGTCAATGGGGCGTATCTGTATTGTTGCTTCATAGCTAATCTGATTACTCCAATTTTGGGCGGCACGTTGGACTAAATCAACACCAATTAAGGTGAGGCTTGAGAGAAATGTCATAATAGCAATCACGGCAACCAATGCTTTTCCAGAAATATTACCACTGGGAATAATCGCTGTTGTATTTTTTTTATTGCTGGTAAAAATGGGGAAAGACTTATTCATGAATCGTCATCCGTCCGTTATGGAGAAGCATACGCCGTGCTGCAACTTGTTCCATTAAGGCAATATCATGGGTGGCAATGATAACAGCCGTTCCAAAACGGTTTAATTCAATAAACAAACGGAGGAGGCGTTTTGCCAAGGGCGGATCGACATTTCCGGTGGGTTCATCGGCAAGTAGAATTTCAGGTTGATCAATGAGTGCGCGTGCAATGGCTACCCTTTGTTTTTCCCCACCGGAAAGAACCGGTGGTAAAACATGAATATGATCTCCAAGACCTACCCAACAGAGAAGATCTTCCACTTCACTGCGATAGGTTGCTTCTTCTTGTCCTTTAATGCGTAAAGGTAAGGAAACATTTTCATAAGTGGTCATGTGGTCGAGTAAACGAAAATCTTGAAAAACCACACCGATACGTTGTCGCAGCGCAGGGAGCTCTTGTCGTTTGAGTAATGCTGTGTCTGTTCCAAAGAGATCAATATGACCGCGGGTGGGTTTGAGTGCTAAAAACATAAGACGCATCAGCGACGTTTTCCCTGCTCCAGAGGCACCTGTGAGAAATTGAAATGATCCAGGAGGAATATGAAAGCTAATATCACGAAGGACCTCAGGGCCCATTCCATAGCGTAGGCCGACATTTTCAAAATGAATCACTTTTTATTATTACTCCTGATTTTATATTGCATCATTTATTCTAAAAACTCTTACTTTCATTGCTTTAGATTTTTGTTGTAAGCTTGTTTATTTTAGATTTCATGGTTTTCAATATTTTTTATACACCCTCGTTATAGATAAATATTTTTGCTCAAGAATATTATCACTTATACTTTCTTTTTTTAGCCTTATTTATGATTTTAGCAGGAATTTCAAAGGGATTCTAGCATAAACATCAGAACTATTTTTCCTTCTTACTCAGAAGCTTTTTTTGCACTGAGTGGACATTAGGTGATTTTAAAAAGCTATGTTGCTCTTTTTATCTTACTTTCTTATTCTTGTTCGCATCCCAATCCTGAGGTTTTTGCTTAAATTATTTCTTACCTGTTATGAAAAAAAGCGTTTGTTGTTAGAATGATTGAGCTTCTCATGAATTGTTTTGTTTTTTATTCTCCTCGGTGGTTTTCGTAATAATGCTGAGATAATTTTAGCAAAAAAACAAAAACCACCGTATGTTGTATTGCGTCGTGTTTTTTAGTTTTGTCGGTTGGCAATCAGATCTTCAACAACTTGCGGTTCGGCAAGGGTTGAAATATCTCCGAGAGTATCAAAATCGTTTTCAGCGACTTTTCGTAAAATACGTCTCATAATTTTCCCTGATCGTGTTTTGGGAAGCTGTGGAGCAAACTGAATTTTATCCAATATGGCAATAGAACCTATTTCTTGTCTCACATGCTTGATAAGGTCTTTTTGCAATTCTTCACTTGGCGCTGTTCCTTCCATGAGGGTCACAAAACTATAAATTCCTTGTCCTTTAATGGGATGCGGGTAACCCACAATGGCTGCTTCTGATACAGCGGGATGAGAAACAAGGGCTGATTCAATTTCAGCAGTTCCTAACCTGTGCCCCGAGACATTGAGTATGTCATCAACCCGCCCTGTAATCCAGTAATAGCCGTCACTATCGCGCCTACAACCATCGCCTGTAAAATATCTTCCTTTATAGGAGGAAAAATAAGTTTGAATAAAGCGCTCATGATCTTTATAAAGCGTGCGCATTTGTCCTGGCCATGAATCACTGATACAAAGATTGCCTTCTGCTTCACCTTCTAAAATATTGCCTTGGGCATCAACAATTTGGGGTTGAACACCAAAGAAAGGACGTGTGGCCGATCCTGCTTTGAGGGGGGTTGCACCAGGCAAGGGTGTGATCATATGCCCTCCTGTTTCCGTTTGCCACCATGTATCGAGAATCGGACAACGGTCATTTCCAACTGTATGATAAAACCATTCCCATGCTTCTGGGTTAATAGGTTCGCCTACCGTTCCTAAAAGACGTAACGACGTCCTGTTTGAGTGTTCAACAAACGAATTTCCTGCTCCCATTAAGGCGCGGATAGCTGTTGGTGCGGTATAGAGTGTATTGACTTGATGCTTGTCGACAATTTCCCAGAATCTGCCTTTGTCAGGAAAGGTTGGTGTGCCTTCAAACATTAAAGTGGTCGCACCATTGCATAAAGGTCCATAAACCAAGTAAGAATGACCGGTTATCCAACCAATATCAGCCGTACACCAGTAAACTTCATCGGGGTGGTAATCAAAAACATATTGGTGAGTCATCGAGGCAAAAACAAGATAGCCTGCTGTGGTATGCAAAACACCTTTAGGTTTGCCGGTTGAGCCTGAAGTATAAAGAATAAAAAGCGGATCTTCAGCATTCATTTGTTCTGGTGGACAAGCTGTTTTGGCATGAGCTATCTCTTCGTGGTACCAAAAATCACGCCCCTCTACCCATTGAATGGGTCCACAAGTCCGCCGTATAACCATGACTTGGTCCACCTGCACGTTTTGGCGCGCGGCTATCTCAATGGCATGGTCAACGTTGTCTTTTAAGTTGATCCGTTTGCCGCCACGCAAGCCGTGATCAGCGGTAATCATAAAGGTTGATTCACAATCGACAAGGCGTCCTGCTATTGCTTCAGCAGAAAAGCCAGCAAAAATAACCGAATGAATAGCTCCAATGCGAGCACAAGCAAGCATGGCATAGGCTGCTTCGGGAATCATAGGAAGATAAATGGTTACTTTATCGCCTTTCTTAATGCCACGACTTTTCAAAAGATTAGCAAAACGACAAACATGTTCATAAAGCTCGTTATAGGTTATTTTTTTATCATGATAAGGATTATCTCCTTCCCAAATGAGCGCGATTTTGTCTCCATGGATTTTCAGGTGGCGATCAATGCAATTATAGGTAACATTTGTTATCCCATCTTCGTACCATTGAATGGAGACATCTCCGTTAAAAGAAGTGTTTTTTACTTTTGTAAAAGGTTTAAACCATTCAATGCGTTGACCGTGTTTTGCCCAGAAGCTTTCTGGATCATTGATGCTTTCTCGATACCATTGTTGATAAGTTTCTTCATCAAGTAAAGTATTTTTTTTGATCTCTTCTGATATTGGATAAATTTTTTCAGTCATGTTTCCCTCTTTTTATTGTTTGGAAAAATCTGCCGCTGTATTTTTGTATGGTTATATTTGTGGCAGAGTTTTCCCAAAAGCTTTTCATTGTGAGGTTAGACTAAATGACAAAGATTAGAATAGTCAATTTTTAAATCTGATGTGATGATATTAAAGAGGGTATTCTATGTTTTTAGGATACTCAAATATAGCAAAACCTATTGCGGTATAGAGCTCTTTATAAACACACTAAGACATTTAAAAAATGTCTATTATAAAATATTTCTCAAAAGTTGATATAAACCAATATCGTTAAATAAAAGACTAACAAGAAAGAATATTGAGCTTATTAATAATGATTTTTTTAGAGAATCTTTCCAACTATAATAAATAAACTTATAATAAAAAATATATATTAAACCAGAAAAAAACGTTGCTATAAGCGATTCAATAATTTTATGAGTAAAATCTGTCATTGTAACTCATAATCACTCATTAATAGCACCATCGCTACTTTATTCAGTGTACTTGGAACTCATCAAATAAAGATTAATATAAACTAAAATATCTACGCAAAAAATTAGAAATAAAGAACATAATAAATGACGATAATGCCATTATAATAGACAATCTCCAACCTACGCCATTGAATATTTTAAAAGAAATGGCAATTATAGGAGTAATTATAATTAACATGCAAAACATTCTTACAACTTCATAATGAATATCCATTATAACAAAATCCTAGTTATAGTAATGAGATTAATAAATACTTATGAAAAAATTTGTTCAGTATACTCGAAACTCATCCGATAAATAATTAATATAAACCGAAGTATCTACATAAACTATCAGAAATAATGAACAGAATTACTGTATATAATGTTGATTTTATAGATAGTTTCCAACTGTAGCCACCAATTTTTTTTAAACCAATAGTATATATAGGGATGAATACAATGAGAATGCAAAACAGTCTTATGATTTCATAAAGAATATTCATTATAACAAAATCCTGATTATAAGATGTGATTCACAATAGATATCTCCGAAAACTATTTTATCCACAGATGTAGATATTTAATTTTGGTATATTCTTTCGAATATATTTACAGAATTATTTATCTTCAGAGATATCTTTGTAGCTACTTTTTATAAATTAGAACCAACAATTCCAAGCTGACTGTCCAAAGCCATAAATAGCACCTCCAATGAGCCCCCTCCCAAACCTACAGTTCCACCTGTAAGAGCACCTCCTAGTCCTCCAAACAGAGCTCCCCTGCTGCTCCTGTTAGCCCTCCCTGAGCTCCTAGTGTAGAGGCGTGTGAAATCATGTTATTAGCAAAACCATTAAAGCTACATACATTTCCATGAGTATGTTTTGATATTCCATGAAAAGGTTTTGAATTGTGCGAATGACCAAAAGAAGGCTTTGTCGCCATATGACCGAATGTGTTGAATGAACCAAACATATTAATTCTCTTTAATTATCTACATTAAAAGTAGTATCACAATGATACATTTCAAATGGCTATCGCGTATTTTTAGAGAAATGTCAAAGATAAACTTTAAAAATAACAATAAAAATACTGTATAAATAATAACTATATTATGTATATATGAAATATAATTCTTTATAAGATAACAATATTATTTGCAATATTTAAAATATAAGAAATTATACCATATTTTTTCTTAATTAAAGTTTAAATTTAGAAAAATTGCGTATATGAAAAGTTGAAGTTTTTCTCTTTGTTTACGAGAACGATAAAGAAATATCGTTATCGGGATCTATCTTATTGCCATTGTTTTGCCTGCATGTATTATGCGCATATGCTTGGGATTTGTTCTTTTATTTTTCAGGCGAATATTGATCGTATGTTACGCTTTGTAGAGCATAGAAAGCCTCTATGCTATCGTTGGACCTTATAGATTGCTATTCATGTTGTTTAGCGCGGTTCTTGGTGCTCTATTGAGCATTTAAGATGTTTATTTTGCTCAAGTGGCTTACATGAAAGAGTTTTGTTACTGTATTATGCAGCCATAAGCCTCTTTTTGCCTGCTTTACGTCATTGGCATGTGGGGAAATTGTTTACGCGTGTTGGAGAAGTTTAAGAGAATTCATGATTTTTAATGGAAATCATTGCGATAATCGTATTGAATATTCTTTTGCAATTATTTATTTCGCGATAGTTTTTTCATTCATGCGCAACGCCTCTCTTATCATTTTGCCTTTATATAAGGATTTATTTTTTACGTTGCTTTTGCTGGAGAGGCGGTCAGAGGGGAGGTGAAGTAGAACCAATGTGCGAGAATATGAGAGCCAAATTGTAATGCTCTTTTGAAGCTATTGTACGTGTTGTGGATGTGCCGGTGAGAAATTTGAGAAGACCAGCTTTTTTGCTTATTTTGCTAACAGGATGAAAGAGGGACTGGAATCTTTTTTGCTAGAATTGCTCTTTGATTGATATTGAAGGAAATATTTTTTCTCATTTCTGCTGTTCTTGGTTTGTTCGTAGAATTTTCAATGGGAATTTATATGAAGGGGAAATTGCTTTACACAGGGCGTTTTCCAAATAAAGCGGAGCCAATGCGAAGGACATTAGAGCCAAACTGTAGAGCGGTTTTGAAGTCACTGGACATGCCCATGGAAAGCTTTGGAAGACCTGCTTGTTTTGCTAATTTTGCTAAGAGCGCGAAATAGGGGCCGGGGTTTTCGTCGACAGGGGGGATGCCCATAAGTCCGATGATATCGAGTCCATAGTTGTTTTTGCATTGAGAAACAAAAGGGATCAATTCTTGCGGTGCAACACCACTTTTTTGCGGTTCTAATCCAATGTTAACCTGAACGTAGCAGGGGAGATGCCTTTTTTGCTTTTCCATTTCTTCAGCTAGGCTTTTGGCTATTTTTTCACGGTCAACCGTTTGGATGACATCAAAAAGTTTTACCGCCTCTGCCGTTTTATTTGATTGTAGGGGACCGATGAGATGGAGTTTAATATTTTCAAATTGTTGACGTAAAGCAGGCCATTTTTGTGCTGCTTCTTGTACGCGGTTTTCTGCAAACAAAGATTGGCCTGCTTGTAAAATGGGGCGTATATCAGCGGCAGAAACAGTTTTTGAAACAGCGATAAGTTCAATTTCTTCTACAGGGCGTTGTAACTCTTGACATGTTTCAGCAATGTCTTTTCGAAGGTTTTGCCATGCTTCAATGGAAGGGGCATCGAGGGGCGTTTGTGTATTCATGTTTTTGTGCTTTACCTTTTTTGTTCAAGAGTTGGTCGTTTTTTTTAAAGTTTTATAAAATACTTAGGGAAATATTTCACGAAAATGTTGACGATGAGGTTAATCCATGGTCAAGCATAATAAAACAAGTTTTTGGTTCTGTTTTATTAAAAGAGTATAATAGGAATGACAATTGGACATTATAATATAGGCGAACGCTATAATCCACGTGCGAGAGAAAAAAAATGGCAAGAAATTTGGGATGAAAAGAAAATTTTTCAGACTGTTCAAGAAGATGCTCGTGAAAAATATTATGTTTTAGAAATGTTTCCTTATCCTTCTGGCCGTATTCACATGGGGCATGTGCGCAATTATGCCATGGGGGATGTGGTTGCACGCTATAAACGAGCAAAGGGATTTAATGTGCTTCATCCCATGGGGTGGGATGCTTTTGGTATGCCGGCTGAAAATGCTGCTCTGCAAAGTAAAGTGCATCCTAAAACTTGGACCTATCAAAATATTGCGGTCATGCGCGGGCAATTAAAACAATTAGGACTCTCATTAGATTGGGCGCGTGAATTTGCAACTTGTGATGTGGAATATTACCACCGCCAACAAATGTTGTTCCTTGATTTCTATCAAAAGGGGTTGGTAGCACGTAAAGTGGCTAAGGTGAATTGGGACCCTGTTGATCATACTGTTTTGGCCAATGAACAGGTTGTTGATGGGCGGGGATGGCGTTCTGGTGCGTTGGTGGAACAACGTGAGTTGACGCAGTGGTTTTTCAAAATTAGCGACTTTAGTGAAGATCTCTTGGCAGGGCTTGAAGAGCTGCACCAATGGCCAGAAAAAGTTCGCACCATGCAAAAAAATTGGATTGGAAAATCACAAGGTTTGCTGATTCGTTGGGCTTTAAAGTCGACGGGTGATGCTGATGATGTTTGTGAGAAATTTGATGAGGTTGTTTGTTATTCAACGCGTCCTGATACACTTTTGGGTGCTTCCTTTTTGGCTCTGTCTGTCGATCATCCTATTGCACAAGCTTTGGCAAAAAAAGACAAAGCGTTGAGTGCTTTTATTGAAAATTGTCGGTGTGGTGGAACGACAACGGCAGCACTTGAAACAGCTGAAAAACAAGGATTTCTCACGCCCTTTTTGGCTGTTCATCCTTTCGATTCAACAGTACATATTCCTGTTTATATCGCGAATTTTGTGCTTATGGACTATGGGACAGGGGTTGTTTTTGGTTGTCCAGCTCATGATCAGAGAGATTTCGATTTTGCGCGTAAATATGATCTTCCAATAAAACCGGTGGTTTTACCAAAAGGAGAGCAAGCAGAAGATTTTGTTATTACTGAAACACCTTATACGGGTGATGGGGTGATGATCAACTCCAGCTTTTTGGATGGTTTAACACCCCAACAAGCTTTTGAAGAAGCTGCTAAAAAGCTTGAAAAACAAATGCTCAATGGGCAACCGCAAGGGAAGAAAACAGTGCAATTTCGTTTGCGTGATTGGGGGATTTCACGTCAACGTTATTGGGGGTGCCCCATTCCGATGATCCATTGTACAACTTGTGGGGTTGTCCCTGTTCCACGTGCTAATTTACCGGTTGTGTTGCCTGATGATGTTACTTTTGATCAACCAGGAAATCCTCTTGCACGGCATGAAACATGGCAAAATGTTACTTGTCCTTCCTGTGGTCAACCGGCCAAACGCGAAACCGATACCATGGACACATTTGTTGACTCTTCTTGGTATTATGCACGCTTTACGGCTCCTTTTGCGCAGGAACCTGTTGATAAACAAGCAACAGCTGAATGGTTGCCTGTGCAACAATATATTGGTGGAATTGAGCACGCGATTTTGCATCTTCTTTATGCGCGCTTTTTTATGCGTGCTATGAAATTGGTCGGTCATGTGACGGTAGATGAGCCTTTTAAGGGGCTTTTTACCCAAGGGATGGTGGTGCATGAAACCTATCGAGATGATCAAGGGTGGGTTTCTCCAGCGGATATTTCCATTGTTGAAAAAGATGGAAAGCGGTGTGCTTATAAATTAACCGATCAAAGTGAAGTGACAATTGGTTCGATTGAGAAAATGTCAAAATCAAAAAAGAATGTCGTTGATCCTGATGATATTATCGCATCCTATGGCGCTGATACTGTGCGCTGGTTTGTGTTGTCAGATTCTCCCCCCGAGCGGGATGTCATTTGGACAGAATCTGGTGTTGAAGGTGCACATCGCTTTGTACAGCGTGTTTGGCGCCATGTAGCTGTGAGTGCTTCTATTTTAAAGGATGTGGCGCCTTGTGCAGGGCATCAGGGAGCAGCTTTGGAACTCTCAAAGGTTGCACATCGCACGCTTTGCGCTGTAGAAGATGATTTGGAAAAATTCGCTTTTAATCGGGCTATTGCACGCCTTTATGAATTCTTGAATATTATGGCGCCGTTGTTAAATAGGATAGAAAGTGTTGACGATGAAATGAAAGCTTCTTTACGTCAAGCCATGGATTTTTTTCTTTCTATGATTGCACCAATGATGCCCCATTTAGCAGAAGAATGTCATGCTGCTTTAGGGGGGAAAAAATTAATATCTGCGCTTGCTTGGCCTGTTTATGATCCCACGTTAACTGTTGAAGAATGCTATACTTTGCCGGTACAAATTAATGGTAAAAAACGTGGTGAGGTAACTATTGCTGCAACTGCCGATGAGGCGATGATTAAAGAAGCAGTTTTGGTTTTAGACTTTGTAAAGGCGCAGCTGCTTGAAAAGCCTATGAAAAAAATCATTGTTGTTCCAAAAAGGATTGTGAATGTCGTTCTTTAAAAGTTTTCTGCTTGTTGTTTTAGCTTGTGTCTTTACACTGTTGTGTGGATGCAAAGTTGAACCGCTTTACCGTCAAGAGTTGCAGAGTGCAATGACAATGAATTCTGCTTCTGGGCACTCTTCTGAACAATTTTCTTTGGGGTTAGCGCAAAAGCTTGCTTCTATTGTTGTGGAAGAACCTTCGGATCGTTTTGGTCAAATGGTGCGCAATCATCTGCTGTTTCTTTTGTATGGAAATGGTGGTAAACCTTCTCTACCTGCTTATCGATTGGCATTGCAGATATCCGTCTTTACAAGAGAATCGATGCAGATAGAGGTTGATTTCGAGAAAAAGAGAAAGGGACGACCTTCTGTTGGAACTGTTATGAGCAGAGCTTCTTACACTTTGCAGGATATGAAAAATACTCTTGTTGCAAAAGGAACAGCAATGATGAATGCATCTTTTGAGCGACTTCGTCAAGAATATGCAACGCTGCAAGCAGAAGAAGATGCAAAAAAACGTGTTGCGGAAGAGTTGGCTGAACAGATCCTTTTATTACTTTCAAAAGATCTTTACAATAAAAATTCTAGATATTAAGCAATATTTTGACCTGTTTTTTTCCAGTCGTCGAGGAATATTTGCAACCCTTTGTCGGTGAGAGGGTGTTTGACCAGTGCTTTTAAGATTGCTGGTGGAACTGTTGCAATGTCAGCACCACTGAGTGCTGCTTCTTTGACATGATTAACGGTGCGGATTGAAGCGGCCAAGATTTGTGTTTTAAAGTTATAGTTATCATAAATTGTGCGAATTTCATGAAGCAGTTCACTTCCATCATTTCCACAATCATCAAGTCTACCAATAAAAGGTGAAACGAATGTTGCACCTGCTTTGGCGGCTAATAAGGCTTGATTGGCAGAAAAACAAAGTGTGAGATTTGTTTTTAGTCCTTCTTTTGTGAGGGCTTTACAGGCTTTTAATCCATCGAGTGTTAAAGGAAGCTTGATACAAATATTGTCGGCAACCTTTGCTAAAACAGCTGCTTCTTTCATGATGCTTTCAAATTCTGTTGCTGCAACTTCAGCAGAAACAGGTCCGCTAACGAGAGCACAAATTTCTTTTGTAACATCAAGAATATTGCGTCCTGATTTTAGGATAAGAGAGGGATTGGTGGTAACACCATCAACAAGGCTTAAATTCTGTAACTCTTCAATTTCTTCGATATTGGCGCTATCCACAAAAAACTTCATATCTAACCTCTTCTTTTTAGCTTTTATCTTATTTTTTGTTATGCGCTATTGTTGACTGTAAAAGCAAGAGAAAGAATTAATATCTGTGTAAAGAACAAGAATGCTATGGTGTTAATCATGTACCCGTTTTCGGTAAAGAAATATGATTTATCGTTTCCACACCCATTTCATAGTGTTACTCGTGATAAGGCATAGAATTCATTGCGTATCAACATTTTTGCGTATTGGCATCTTTGCGTAGCGGTGTTTTTATATTTATGGAAATAAGCTAGCATTATCAAACACTTTGCTCATTTCCTATTTGCGATTGCTCTTGATATTTGAGAGAGCATCATAAGATACCTCCCTTTTTCAGGGGGGGACATTTAACCTCATTTTTGATAGAAGCGAATGGATTTATTTTATCGTAAAACACCATTGAAGAAGGCATGTAAATTTTACACATGAAGTGTTTTTTTTATGGTCAATACATTGATTTATTCTGTGTTACCCATTCTTCAACAATACGCTTTTGTGCTACTTGTATTGTTGCTTGATTCTCAATCAAGCTGAAAGATGTACGCATGTGTTTCCACGTTTTGGCACAAAGCCAAGGTGAATATTGTAACGGTTCCATTTGCGATATTATTCTCCCTGTAATTAAAATCATGGGAGACTCTCTCATTAATAAGGATTTACAAATGTTCCTCGATGGGGTTGAAATGAGAAAAATTCATCGTATTGAGGGTTTTATTACAATAGGTAAAATGATGATTGTATCTTTTATAAATCAGTTTGTTGAAGATAAATTGAGATATGAGGCGGTAAAAAATAAACGTGTGTGTTGGGAAGAAGTTACACTATGGGATAGCTTTGTTGAAGAGCGCACTTACAATATCATGTTGAATGCTTATAGTGATGAGCTTTATTTGCACAGAAGAATGGCGCTGTTTTTTTGCTATAGAGTTTTTTATTATAGACGATGAGATTGGTTCTTTTATTGGCACTTTGGTGATGAAATGAGTATTAAAAAGAATTTTTGTGCGAAAAATGTTGTGATAGGGGGGAGAGATTGAATCCTGCAATGAATTTTATAAGAGTGTTTAAAGATAAGGTGTAGACCTGTTGGTGCTCAAGAGGTCGTAGATTGGTTTAAAAGATGCATTCAAACGTGATAGAGGAAGAGATTGTATCTGTATTGGTCCCTCTTCCTGTTGCTCACGCTTATAGTTATAAAGTTCCCTCTTCTATGGAGGTGAACGTTGGTTCCTTTGTTCGGGTTCCGGTGATGGGGCGTGAGCTTTGCGGTTTTGTTGTGGATGTTGGAGAGAAGACAGCAGATGGGCAAAGGTCTGGTTTGGTGGCGCGTGAAAAATTACGCTCTCTGCTTCATGTTTTTGATTGCCCCCCATTAAAGGCAGAAATGATCACATTTTTGCGTTTTGTTAGTCGCTATACAATGGCGCCTTTTGGTCTTGTTGCACGATTGGTTTTGTCTGTACCAGCTGCTTTAGAGCCGGAAGCGCAGATGCTGGGTTTGCGATATTGTGGTGGAAATGTAGAACGTCTCACACCAGCGCGGTCACGGGTTTTGGAATTGGTGCGCAGTGAGAAGATATGGACACGTTCTGGTCTGGCACATGCGGCTGGAACTTCGGTTTCTGTTGTTGAAGGTTTAAAAGCGCTAGGAATTTTTGAAGATGTTAAGATTCCTGCTCCTGATCTTGTGGGCATGCCTGATCCTGATTTTTGTCCCCCTCAGTTGCAGGGAGCGCAAAATGAAGCAGCAACAATGTTGCGGGAAGGTGTTTTATCTTCTCAGTTTCAAGTTTTTTTGCTTGATGGTGTTACGGGATCAGGAAAGACAGAGGTTTATTTTGAAGCGGTCGCTCAAGCCTTCAAAGGGGGCAAGCAGGTTTTAATTTTATTGCCGGAAATTGCTTTAACACAGCAGTTTTTAGATCGTTTTTATGCACGCTTTGGAGCTGCGGCAGCAGAATGGCATTCTGATTTGACGCCACGTCGTAGAGAACGCGTTTGGCGGCAAGTTGCAGAAGGGCGGGTGCGTGTCGTTGCGGGGGCTCGTTCAGCGCTTTTTCTTCCCTTTCATGAGCTTGGCTTGATTGTTGTCGATGAAGAACATGATAGCGCTTATAAACAAGAAGAGCGCATTTTTTACCATGCGCGTGATATGGCTGTTGCACGGGGCTCTTTTGAGCATTTTCCTGTTATTTTATCTTCAGCAACACCGTCGATTGAAAGCCAAGCCAATGTTTTAAGAGGGCGTTATCAAAAGGTACATTTACCTTCCCGTTTTAAAGAAGTTGCATTTCCACAGTTGCGGGTGGTTGATATGCGCCAAGGAGGGGTGCAAAAGGGGCGCTTTATTTCCTTTGCTCTTGAAAGGGCTTTAAAACAAACGCTTGATAAGAGCGAACAAGCTCTTCTTTTTCTTAATCGTCGTGGTTATGCACCTTTAACTTTATGCCGAATTTGCGGACATCGTTTTCATTGTACTGATTGTTCAAGTTGGTTGGTCGAACATCGTGCGCAAGGGCAACTGAAATGTCATCATTGTGGATATCATGAACCACTTCCTCAAGCCTGTCCTGAATGCGGGACATTAGATCATCTCGTAGCTTGTGGACCGGGTGTGGAAAGAATTGCAGAAGAAACACAAATGCTTTTTCCTCAAGCGCGATCATTGATCCTTTCAACGGATCTCAAAGGAGGGATTGGGCAGTTGCGAAGCGAATTACAAGCCATTGCCAATGGCGATGTGGACATTATTATTGGAACACAGTTGGTCGCTAAAGGACATCATTTTCCCAAGCTCTCTCTGGTTGGTGTTATTGATGCTGATCTTGGTCTTGCCAATGGCGATTTACGCGCAAGTGAACGTACCTATCAGCTGCTTTCTCAAGTTACCGGAAGAGCAGGGCGTGTGGGATTGAAAAGTTTAGGATTATTGCAAACTTATCAACCAGATCATCCGGTCATCAAAGCCTTACTTGCATGCCAGCCAGAAGATTTTTACACACGTGAGATTGCAGCACGTCAGCATTATCATTTGCCCCCCTATGGGCGGCTTGCCTCTTTGATTGTTTCTGCACAACAGCGCCAAGCAGCAGAACATTATGCGCGCGCATTGCGTCAAGCAGCGCCACGGGAAAAAAATATCTCGGTTATGGGACCAGCAGAAGCGCCTTTGGCTTTGGTTCGGGGGCGTTATCGTTTTCGGCTTTTGCTGCAAGGACAGCGTTCTTTTGATATACAAGGGTTTATACATGCAATGCTTAGCGGTACACCCAAAATGCCCAGTTCCGTTCGGGTTCAAATTGATATTGATCCGCAAAGTTTTTTCTAAAACCAGTATCGCATAAAGTAAAGATCTCTTTGCTTAAGGTGCTTTACTTGAACTCTTAGTATTATTCAGAATAAGCATCCAAGCAGCAAAATATGATATATGTACATTGCATTAAGTAGAGCCACGGGAAAAAATATCTTTGTGATAGAACCAGCAGAAGCGCCTCTCTTCTTCGAGGGCGCTATCATTTCGGCTTTTACTCCTTTTTTGTGTTAGGGACAGTATTCTTTTGATAGGCGGATTCTTTTTATAAGGGCTGAAAATGCTTAGCTGTACACCAAAAGTATCCAATTCTATTCGGGTTCAAATTAATATTGATCTATGCTTCTTCTAAAATCAGTGCAATATAGTGCCATATAAAGTGAAGCTACGCGGGCTTAATGAAGGGCGTGATTTTGATAAAAAAATTTGAAAAGAGAGAATTTGTCGATATTTGAAGCTTATCCGGTATGAAAAATGATATATTATCATTATAAATCAATGTTTTGTATATTTAAAGAGTGTGCTTACAAGAAAATATTACTTGGTGAAATTTTTTAAAAGGAGTGGGTATTTGAAGAAAAAAGATCAATGTTTTCTTTAATTTTTAGGAGGATATTCATTGTTTTTTTCTTTCTTATCAGTTTGAAATAATAGACTTTTTCAATCGCAGCTGCATCTCATTAAAGGTCTTGTGGTGATAAAGGGAGTGTTTTTTAGAGAAGAAGTGTTTTATTATGGTGGCAAGGGCATTTGAAGAAAAATCAAAGAGAGTGAAAAAATCGCTCAGAGTATGTCAAAAAGAGGCATAAAAAAACTGTGATGCCATCCTGTATATCTAAAAAAAATGCTTTTCAAAAATATTTTGAATATTTTATTAAAATTTTTAAAAAGCAGTGATTTGTGGTGTTGCGAGTCGGCTATGTCTATGCTAGAAACCAAGTGATTTTTGTTCTAGGTTTTAAGAAAAAGATTCTTAAGATTGAGAATGTCTGTTTCATTTCATCTGATAACTATCAGAGAGTCGCTCAAGGGAAAGAGGCGGTATTTCGTGTCGGATTCATTTTCTCTCATACCGCTGCCGTTGGTAGATCAACGCTATGCGCAAGCGCTTTTTGATTGCGTTCAAGAAGCTGGAAACGTTGAAAAGGTTGAAAAGGCAGTAGATGATCTTTTGCTCGTTTTGGAGCATAAGGATTTAAAACGCTTTGTGCTTAGTCCATTCTTTTCAGTTAAAGAGCAAATTAAGGTGATGCAATCTGTTTGTGCAAACATCAAATTTGCTGATAAAAACGCAGGGCAGGTCATTGGTAATTTTTTACGCGTTATTGCAACAAACCGTAGGCTTAGTGCCGTATTTGGTATTTTACGTGCTTTCCAGCATTGTGTTGCACGCGCTCGTAGGCAGGTTACTGCGCAAATTGTTTCTGCGCGCCTCTTAAGTTCTCAACAAAGACAAGAGTTGTGTGAGGCTTTGGAAGGTGTTGTTGGAGGAAAAGTCTTGCTGCACATCATTGTGGATCCAACAATTCTTGGTGGATTAATCGTTCGTGTGGGGTCGTCTCAAATTGATACGTCTCTTCTCACAAAATTGTCTTCACTTAAGCTTGCATTGAAAAAAGAGGTCAGCTGATGGATATTAGACCATCTGAAATTTCAAAAATTCTAAAAGAGCAAATCAAAAACTTTGACCAAAAGGCTGAGGTTTCAGAAATTGGTTGGGTTCTCTCTGTAGGGGATGGTATTGCTCGCGTTTATGGTTTGGATAATGTCCAAGCAGGGGAAATGGTCGCCTTTCCAAACGGTGTGCGTGGTATGGCACTCAATTTGGAAGTTGATAATGTTGGTGTGGTCATTTTTGGCTCAGATCGTGATATTCGTGAAGGTGATTGTGTAAAGCGGTTAGGCGCTATCGTCGATGTTCCTGTGGGCCCCGCTTTGCTGGGACGTGTGGTTGATGCGTTGGGAAACCCTATAGATGGGAAGGGTCCCATTAAAGCAACGGAGCGTCGTCGTGTTGATGTTAAGGCGCCAGGGATTATTCCGCGTCAGTCAGTGCATGAACCGATGTCGACCGGATTGAAAGCGATTGACGCACTTATTCCTATTGGACGGGGGCAGCGTGAATTGGTGATTGGTGATCGCCAAACAGGAAAAACAGCAATTTTGCTCGATACATTTTTAAATCAAAAACCTTTTCATGAAAAAGGGGCTGGACGAGAGCAAGACAAAGTTTATTGTATTTATGTGGCTATCGGTCAAAAACGTTCGACGGTGGCACAATTCGTTAAAGTTTTAGAAGAACGTGGAGCGCTGGAATATTCTATTATTGTTGCAGCGACCGCTTCTGATCCAGCACCACTGCAATTTATTGCACCTCTTGCTGGGTGTGCTATGGGTGAGTATTTCCGTGATAATGGGCAACATGCTTTGATTGGTTATGATGACTTGTCAAAACAGGCGGTGGCGTATCGTCAAATGTCTCTTTTATTGCGTCGTCCTCCAGGTCGTGAAGCTTATCCGGGAGATGTTTTCTATCTTCATTCGCGTCTTTTAGAGCGGGCTGCGAAGTTGAATGCGGAAAATGGATCTGGGTCATTGACAGCTTTGCCGGTTATTGAAACGCAAGCAAATGATGTTTCTGCCTATATTCCTACAAATGTGATTTCGATTACTGATGGGCAAATTTTTCTAGAGACTAATTTATTTTATCAAGGAATTCGTCCTGCTGTAAATGTTGGTCTTTCTGTGTCGCGTGTTGGTTCTGCCGCACAAATTAAAGCGATGAAGCAAGTTGCTGGCTCGATTAAAGGTGAATTGGCGCAATATCGTGAAATGGCAGCTTTTGCGCAGTTTGGCTCTGATTTGGATGCGTCAACCCAGCGTCTGTTAAATCGGGGTGCGCGCTTGACAGAGCTGTTGAAGCAGCCGCAATTTTCTCCACTCAAAACAGAAGAACAGGTGGTGGTTATTTTCGCGGGTGTGAATGGCTATCTTGATGCTTTGGCGGTTTCTGATGTTGCGCGGTTTGAGCAGGGACTTTTGGTGCTTTTGCGTAGTGATTATCAAGATCTCTTAAAGGCAATTGCTGAGCAAAAGCAAATAACAGATGAGCTGAAAGATAAGTTGATAACTGTTCTTAATACTTATGCGAAAAATTTCTCGTGATGAATTGATGGAATGCTTGAATGGCTTCACTAAAAGATCTTAGAGACCGTATCGCTTCGGTTAAAGCAACACAAAAGATTACCAAAGCTATGCAAATGGTTGCAGCGGCGAGGTTGCATCGTGCTCAAGAGGCAGCGCAGTTTGCACGCCCTTATGCGAAGAGAATGGCTGATATTTTGACCAGTGTTGCTGCTGATGTAGATGGTGTTGATGCGCCTACTCTTATGCGTGGTACGGGGCGCGATGATGTGCATCTTTTGGTGGTGTGTACTGCTGAGCGCGGTTTGTGTGGTGCTTTTAACGTGCAAATTGCTCGTCGTGCACGTGAACAGATTAAGGCATTGTTGGCGGCTGATAAAATAGTAAAAATTATCACTGTGGGTAAAAAAGGCGCGGATATTTTATCGCGTGATTACAAAGGCTTGATAATTGATCATATCGATTTGCATGCTGTAAAGCGAATTGGTTTTGCAGAGGCAGTGATGATTAGTCAACGGATTGTTGATTTATTCAATGAAGGTGCTTTTGATGTTTGTACGCTGTTTTATTCTGAATTTGTTTCCGTAATTAATCAGCGTCCAACAGTTTTGGATTTGATTCCAATGGTTGCTCCAAAAGCAGCTGTTGGGGCAATAGATATTGTGGAGCAAACCGATCATAACAAAGGTTCACAATCGATTGTTTATGAATATGAACCTGATGCTGCGTCTCTTTTAGAGGCTCTTGTACCACGTAATCTTTCGGTGCAAATCTTTCGGGCTTTGCTAGAAAATGTTGCTGGTGAAATGGGCGCCAAGATGACAGCTATGGATAATGCATCGCGCAATGCGGGTGAAATGATTAGTAAATTGACGGTGGCTTATAATCGTCAACGTCAAGCACAGATTACGACAGAATTGATCGAAATTATTGCGGGCGCTGAAGCGCTTTAAATGGAGAAGGTAAGGATTGATGGTAAAAGCAGTAACCTCAAGCAAAGGAACAGAAAAAGGTGAAAAAAAGAAACCAGCTGCTCGTTCCGGCGTGAAAAAAGCCGCTTCGAAATCTCAAGTGGATGTAAAGGCTTCCTCTGTACCTGCGCGTGATGCAGCTAAAGATACACCTGTAAAAAAAGATACATCCGCAAAAAAAGAAGAGCATGCAAAAGGCGCTGTTGGTGAAATCAAGCAGATTATTGGTGCTGTCGTTGATGTGCAATTTGAAGGTGAATTGCCAAATATTCTCAACGCTTTGGAAACAGAGAATTTAGGCAATCGCTTGGTATTAGAAGTTGCGCAGCATTTGGGTGAAAATACCGTGCGTACGATTGCTATGGATACGACTGATGGTTTGATGCGGGGCCAAAAGGTTGTGGATACAGGCACACAAATTAGCGTTCCTGTAGGAGAAGCAACGTTGGGACGTATTATGAATGTGATTGGGGAACCGGTGGATAATGTGGGACCAATCGCTTCAACCAAAATACGTTCTATTCACCAAGAGGCACCTGAATATGTTGAGCAATCGACTGTTTCGGAAATTCTCGTAACCGGTATTAAAGTCGTGGATTTGTTAGCCCCTTATTCTAAAGGGGGTAAAATTGGCTTGTTTGGTGGTGCTGGTGTTGGAAAAACCGTTCTCATTATGGAGCTTATAAACAATATTGCAAAGGCACATGGTGGCTATTCTGTATTTGCTGGTGTGGGAGAACGTACACGTGAAGGAAATGATCTTTATTATGAAATGATCGAAAGCCGCGTGAATGTGAATCCAAAAGAGAATAATGGTTCAACGGAAGGGTCAAAGTGTGCCCTTGTTTACGGGCAAATGAATGAACCACCAGGAGCGCGTGCGCGTGTGGCTCTTTCAGGATTGACAATTGCGGAAAGTTTCCGTGATGAAGGACAAGATGTTCTCTTCTTTGTGGATAATATTTTCCGTTTCACGCAAGCAGGAGCTGAGGTATCTGCTCTTTTAGGGCGTATTCCTTCTGCTGTTGGGTATCAGCCTACCTTGGCAACGGATATGGGGGCGTTGCAAGAACGTATTACCAGTACAAAAACAGGCTCTATTACTTCCGTTCAGGCAATTTATGTTCCGGCAGATGACTTGACGGATCCGGCGCCGGCAGCGTCTTTTGCTCATTTGGATGCAACAACTGTTCTTTCGCGCTCTATTGCGGAAAAGGGGATTTATCCAGCGGTTGATCCGCTTGACTCTTTCTCGCGTATGTTGGATCCATTGATTGTGGGGGAAGAGCATTACACTGTTGCTTGTCAAGTGCAAACCATTTTACAACGTTATAGAGCGCTTCAGGATATTATTGCTATTCTTGGAATGGATGAACTTTCTGAAGATGACAAATTGCTGGTGGGGCGGGCGCGTAAAATTGAACGTTTCCTTTCGCAACCTTTCCATGTTGCGGAAGCCTTTACTGGTTCGCCGGGGAAACTCGTTCCTTTGGAAGATACAATCAAAGGCTTTAAGGGGCTTTGTGCTGGCGATTACGATGATTTGCCAGAAGCTGCTTTTTATATGGTTGGTTCGATTGATGAAGCACTTGAAAAAGGAAAGCGTCTCATGGCAGAGGCTTCTTAGTAAGAAGCTTCTTATTCAAGAGAAAACTGTCATGGGTATTTTTCGTTAAAAAGGACGAGTCGTTGGAGAAAACGGAGAGTCCTTATATCGGGTATTGTGGAGACTTTTGTGGAAAACAATAGAGAAGAGCATTTTTTATTTGAGCTTGTATCGCCTGAAAAAATTGTGTTTTCAGAGCAGGTAGTGTCTGTTGTTCTTCCTTCAGCCTCAGGTTATTTGACAGTTATGGCGCATCATGCGCCATTGGTGGCAAGTATTGTGTTGGGCAGTGTTCGTGTTCGCACCTCTTTGGGTGAAAAATTATTTGTTGTATGCGGGGGCGTTGCAAATATTACCTTTTCAGGTTGCTCTTTATTGGTAGAGCACGTTGTGGCTGTAGAGAATCTTTCTTTTGATGTATTAGAACAGCAGATTTTGCAGATTCAAGCGACGTTAGAAGGAGGGACAAGTGATGAGGACAATCATAAAATAGAGGCTTTTTTTCAGCAGTTGTCAGCTGATGGTGTTGTGTTGATAGAAGCGTAGCAGAGTATACAGGAAAAGATGACATGAGCGGAAAAAAGAGTACGGTTGTGTCTGCTAAAAGGAGTGCAAAACCTTTTCCTCATCCTGGTCGTGTCTTTGCGGGACCTTTGCCAAAGTGCTTTGTTTATATTTTTGCTTCTCTTATTTTGCAATGGGCTTATGGTTTAGGGGCTAATATTGTTCAGTCTAACATTGTCCATCTTACGGGTGATTTTCATGCAACTTTGGCCGAGACGACATGGCTGGTAGCGGCTTATATGGCGCCAAATGTGAGTGTAGCGATTATGTTGATCAAAATCCGCTATCAATTTGGGCTGCGCGCTTTTGCTGAACTGTCAATCCTTGGCTTTGTTTTGGTTTGTGTGTTGCAGCTCTTTGTTACGGATTTGCGTTCTGCGCTAATTATTCGCTTTTTTGCTGGGATTGCTGCTGCGCCTTTGGCTTCGCTTGCGCTGCTTTATATGATGGAGGCTTTTGCTCCAGCAAAGAAGTTTACTGTTGCTCTGAGTTTGAATTATATGAATGCAGCTTTAGCAGCACCTTTATCACGTTTGATTTCTCCTGATTTGCTGGAAAATGGTGGTTTTTCCAGCCTTTCCGCTCTGGAAATGGGGTTGGTTCTTATCAGCTTGGTCTGTATCTATACTTTACCTCTTACTCCTGTTGTGCGTAGTAAGGTTATTCAAAAATTAGATTGGATAAGCTATGGTTTGATTGCTCTTGGTCTTGGATTAAATGCTGTGATCATGTCTGTTGGTGTATTGTATTGGTGGTATGAAGCGCCATGGATTGGTTGGGGGCTCGCACTTGCTATTTTCTCTTTGGCTGTTGCTATTATTATTGAGCTTAATAGAGAAAAACCGTTGATTGATCTCCGTTGGATTTTCAGTAAAGAAATGATACAATCTGTTTTTATTTTATTGATTTTTCATGTTTTTTTGTTGGAGCGATCCAATTTGCCCGTCGGTTTTTTTAATCTTTTTGGTTTGCTCAATCGTGAAATGGCGCCCATGTATCTTGCGGTGACATTAGGGATTCTGTTAGGGGGGGCTGTTTGTGTCTTTTTTTTACGGGCGGGGCGTGAAGATTATTTTTATTTGTTATCTTTGGGTTGTTTGGCACTTGGCGCTTATTTAGATAGTCGTGTCAATCATTTAACGCGTCCGCAAGATATGATGTTGAGCCAAGGATTGGTGAGTTTTAGTTATGCACTTTTTTTGCCTCCTGCTCTTTTCAAAGGGTTTGTGATTGCTGGTGAGCGAGGGCCGCGTTATGTTTTGAGTTTTATTGCTGTTTTTTTGCTAACGCAAGTGACAGGGGGATTGATGGGATCGGCTTTTTTTGGCACTCTACAGTTTTATTTTGCTCATAAGAACTTTGAGTCTTTAACACAAAATATTGTTGTGACGGATCCGCTTATTTCTGGTGAGATAAATACTTTATTTTCGCCTTCTTATGGTGCTTCTGTTCCCCATGGCTTTGGAAGTGAGCAGGCGACTTCTCTGTTGATAGAGAAATTTAAGTTAACAGCAAATATTTTTGCTTATGATGACGTTTTTCGGCTTTATTTTTATATTTCAATGGCTGTATTCGTTGTTTTTCTTGTTACAATGGTTGTTAAGTCATGCTCTTTGCGTGCGTTAGAAAAGTAGAGTGATGTTATAGAAGAGGGGTGCAAAAAATGATAAAAGCATTACGGTCAAAAGCTACGATTGTTGCATTCCTATCGGGCATTACGGGTGTTTTGCTAATTTTGTGGGCTTGGAGACTTCCTCCTTTTGTAAATAACATTCAAATAACGGATAATGCTTCCATTAAGGGTAATGTTACTCTGGTGAGTTCACAGATCTCTGGGGTGATTGCACGGATTTATGTGCAAGATTATCAACGTGTTGAAAAAGGAATGCTGCTCTTTGAGCTTGATGATTCTCTTTTTCGTCAGCAGCTTGCACGGGCACAGGCTGTTCTCGATTCAAAAAATGCAAAACTGGCAAGTATTGAATTGCAAGCTCAGATTTTACAGGGAGAAGTTAATGCTGCAGAAGCGGAATTAGCGCGTTCACGAGCATTCTCTAATGTTGTTTCTGATAGTAAAAAGTTAGGCTTTGGTGATGCGGCAGTTTCTGTTTCTCGCCCTCTTTCACAACTCTTGGCAGCCCTAGAAACAAAACGACAATTGCAAAAACAATTAAATCTTGAACGGCAAAGTTTACAGTCAGAAGTTTCGGGAGCGAAGGTGAGTGTTGAGTTGGCAAAACTTAATCTCGATCATACAAAGATTTTATCTCCTAGAACAGGCTATGTTGGATTGGTTGGCGCTAGGGTAGGGCAATATGTTATGCCGGGGACACAATTGGTCTCTGTTATTTCTGATGATATTTGGATTATTGCTAATTATAAGGAAACGCAACTTTCTCAGATGCGTGTGGGACAACCGGTTGTTTTTTCTGTTGATGCATTGAACAACAAAAAGTTAACAGGGCGTGTGGTTCGTTTTGCACCTGCTACAGGCTCAGAATTTTCATTGTTAAAAACGGATACGACAATTGGTAATTTTATCAAAATTGCGCAACGTATTTCAGTACGGATTGCTTTAGATCCTGGGCAGGAAGGGATTGAAAAACTCATTCCTGGCATGTCCGTGGTTACCTATGTAGATACTTCGCAGCGAGTCGATTCTGGAGGATGAAATTTTGGGTTTTTTCAGTTTAATTTTTGCGTCATTTACTTATAGCAAGTGGTTGTTTACGTTGGAAGATTTCGTTTGGTTTGCTATACTACATGTTTTAAAGCTCTTAGGCTTCTTATACTTTTATGTCATGATGTAAAATAATGTTCCTTAGAATATTAAAGCGCATGCATCTTTACTCACTTCCATTTCTTTTGAACTAACTCAGTAGGGGGATGGAGTATTGGAAGCTTTGCCTGTGGTTTTGCACAACACTGTCCTTTGAGGTGTGGTGTCACCGCATGTTTGGAAGATGGGGGTGGGGGATGCCAGATAAAAAACTGGATTATAGACTGCTCGGATGGGTGGGAAACTTATCCTGTTGGGAGAGGGCATAAAGTTAGGAGGAAGACGTAAAGTTTATATTTTGTAAACCATAAAAAATGCCCGCTTTGAGTCGGGCATTAAAAGGGAAGGTTATTGGTTGTGTTATTAATTTTTACGGATCAGCAAGAAGCTTACTAAAACGACTCCTGCTGCTAATGCGAGGGTTTTTTTAGGATTTTTTTTCGCTTTTTTCTTTAATTCTGTAGCATGTTCGTTGAGGTGATAAAGTGCGTGACGGCCTTTTTGTTTCCATGTATTAAACAGCTCAGAAATGTTTTCAAAGCTATCATTTTGAAAACTCCAATGATTTACGGGGACCAGCTCTCTTTTTAATTGTGCTATACGTTTTTTAATTTTAGCATTTTTTCTATGGGGTGAAAATAGACACATTTATTGACTCCTTCATGTGTTAAATTGTTGTGTGACAGTTGGAATTGTGTTTGGGGTTTTGCTATAACGGCTTGAAAATTGAAAGGTTGCATTGATAATGCCGTGCGTGGGTGAGATGAGAGTTAAGAGTTTGGGTTTAATGAGGCATTTCTTAATGTACTCGAGTTCATTTCGTGATGGTGTTTGTTAAGGATGTAAGGTAAAAATTTTTACAAAATGGTGTAAGATTCATTCATAAAAATGGTGGGCGATGTCTTCATTTTTTTGTTTGTTTAAAGTGTTGGGATAGCTTTTGGCACTTGAAATAGTTTATAAGGAGTTTTTATCTACCTATTCTCTTGTGGCTGTAGGGAGTGGTATTGATTGATTCAATTAAGAAGATTTAAAATGAGGAAATCTTATGATATTTGGGTTTTCCATTCAAATTTGTAAAAAATAGATTATTATAAATCAATATATTGGATTAATTTGGCGATGTCTTTCATGCATTTTTAAAAATGGCGCTTTGATGGGTGTTATTTGTTGTGTTGTAAAACACTGTTTTGTGATGACATTGATGTCAGGTATCGGCATGCAACTTAAAAATACAGTATTGTCTCTGTTTTGTTTCAGTTTCTTTTTGAAGCAACCAAGTGTAGAAGTATAAACTTGAACAGAAGTAGTAGAACTTATCCGGTACGTCTATAGAATGAATACACCTATGAGTTGTATTGCATCAGTGTTAGTAGGTCGAACCTTTTGAGAGCAATCTGTTAAGATTGGTGGGCGGTGTAATTTTCGTCCTTTGAAGCGCGGAGGAAATCAATGTAAATAATGATTGATAGCGCAGGTTTTAAAAATTTGAGGACTTGATGAGTACGACCTATTTTTTATCTAAACCACTTGAGCGTCGTCGATCTGTTGGTGTTGCTGTTGGTGATGTGATCATTGGGGGGCAGAGCCCGATAGTTGTACAGTCGATGACCAATACAGATACCGCTGATGTTGATGCAACTGTTTCTCAAGTAGCTGCTCTTTGGCAAGCTGGCTCACAATTGGTTCGAATTACTGTTGATCGCGATGAAGCGGCGGCGGCTGTACCAAAAATACGGGAGCGATTGGAGAGGTTAGGATTTTTTGTACCATTGGTTGGGGATTTTCATTATATTGGTCATAAGCTTTTATCTGAGCATCCTGCGTGTGCTGAAGCGCTTGCAAAATATCGCATCAATCCTGGAAATGTTGGTTTTGGCGCAAAAAAAGATCGTCAATTTGCAGAAATTATTGAGATTGCTTGTCGGTATCATAAACCTATTCGCATTGGCGTGAATTGGGGCTCTCTTGATAATGCGTTGTTAACACGGCTTATGAATGAAAATGCACAGCAAGAAAATCCTTTATCGGTTGCTGAAGTGATGCGGGAAACTGTTGTGCAGTCGGCTTTGCTTTCGGCTACTTTAGCAGAAGAGTTAGGGTTGGGGCGTGATAAAATTATTCTTTCTGCTAAAGTGAGTGATGTCCAAGATCTTATTGCTGTTTATACCACCTTGGCGGCGCGTTGTGATTATGCTCTTCATTTGGGATTAACGGAAGCTGGGATGGGAACAAAGGGCATTGTTGCTTCTTCGGTGGCTTTGGGTATTTTATTACAGCAAGGGATTGGCGATACGATACGAATTTCCTTAACACCAAAACCTGGTGGTGATCGGACACGAGAAGTAAAGGTGGGGCAAGAACTTTTGCAAGTGATGGGGTTTCGGCAATTTTTGCCTGTTGTTGCGGCTTGTCCTGGTTGTGGGCGCACAACCTCAACGGTCTTTCAACAATTGGCGCAAAAAATTGAAGCAGATTTATACAAAAATATGCCTGTTTGGCGTAAAAAATACCCTGGCGTTGAAAGTTTGAAGGTTGCTGTGATGGGATGTATCGTCAATGGACCGGGGGAATCAAAGCATGCGGATATTGGAATATCTTTGCCTGGAGTGGGGGAAAGTCCTGCGGCACCTGTTTTTATTGAGGGACAAAAGGTAAAAACTTTGCGGGGTGATCACATTGCTGAAGAATTTGAAGCACTTTTGAGTGATTATATTCATACACGCTTTGGGCAAGGTTGAGGTAAAAATCGCATAAGGTTGAAGTAAAAATGGTGTGTCGTTTTTTTTAACAAGCTGTCTTCAATGTGAAGATGGCGCTGTTGTATGCTGCTGCTTTAGCTATGGTCAATACTGTTGTTGGTTGCTTATTATTTTAGGTAAAACCAGATGATATGCCTGTTTTAGAATCAGAAGCTTATGAAAGATATTAATGAGTTTGAGTGTGTTAAGACTATTAAGCAAAACGATATGAATACTTTAATAGATCCGTAAATGTTGTTGCTGGTTTTTTGGCTGCTCTTGAGACAGTAAAATATTTAACGGATTCTTCAAATATCAAATTATAGAAAGAACATTGTTTATTGATTTTTCAGGCATTTTCCCAGCATTTTTTGGGGTATCAAATTGATAGGATTGGAAATCCTTATAGCGATTATAGTCCTATTTGTCGTAAAATGTAAGCTTTTATATTGATATAAAATGATGTATACGGGTGCCTTTTTTGGCGTTATTGGGGGAGTGCATGACAAGTATATTAGCGTTTGGCTTTTTATTTAACGGTATAAGGATTTTAACCGGCGCCTTTATTGTCTTTTATATGCTTGAAAAAGGCTTAACGCTTATTGATATTGGGATCATTAAGTCATTTCAGGCTTTTATTATGATGGTTACCGATATTCCTTTGGGATATTTTTCCGATCGAAAAAGTTATAAAATATCGATCGTTTTGGCAGCGGCTTTTGCTGCCACATGGCTCTTTCTCATGGGATTTTCTACAAGCTTTTATGGTTTTCTTTTGGCAGAAACTTTTAATGCCTTATCGCTGACATTAATTGCTGGAGCCTATAATGCTTTACTTGTTCAATATGCAAAAGCAAAATTGACATCCACTAAAAAGGTGCTGGGATCGAGTTCTCAATATAATTACATCGGCATGTTTATATTCAGTTTAATCGGCGCATATTTTGCTGATTATTCTAGCCAATATATATGGTATATCGCGGCGTTTTTAATGTTTATGACGACACTATTTGGTTTGTTTTTTCTTGATGACTTGAAGGGGGAGAAAAAACCAAATAAAGCGAATTCTCTCATTTGTGAAGCTAAGGAGATGTTGTCTATTTTTATTAAAGTTCCTTATATCTCTTTATGCTTTTATTTTTCATTGATCTTTTTCAATATATTCTCGCAGTATTGGCAGTGGATATTTAAAGATCATAATATTAATGTCACTTATTTTGATCTTGGTGTGACATTTTCACTTATATTGTTTTCTCAGCTTTTGGCTAGTTTTCTCTTTACAAAACTAAGTGAAAGAGTGAATTTTATTTTACTGTTGTTTCTTTCGGCTTCACTGATTTTTACCGTTGCTTTCTTTGAACCAAGAAAAGAAATGGCTGTCATTTTAGTCTGTATGATTTTTTATCTCATTAAGTATACATATCTTCGTGTAGAAGTTGTTTTGCATGATAGTATTAGTGATCATTTCAGGGCTACATATGAATCTTTCTTGTCAACCGTTGGGAGATTTAGCTTATTGGTATTTTTTTACATGAGTGCGTATATGGTCAATATATTTGGCTTTTTCTCACTCGTTTATATTTTTGCTATTTATTTATTGATTTACTTGTTGGCAGTACTTTTTTTAGAAGGAACTCTCAAAAAAGTTCAGTGAAAATATTAACTTATTACGATACGTGTTTTATAGGGTTTCATAGTGGGGCAAGGCTTTGATTTATTAAGGCGCATCGTTGTTTTTGCATGTTGAATGAGAAAGCTGAATAGTGTCAGTTATTCTTATTTAAAATCTATGTATGTTGAAGCAATCAAAGTCATCTGCTTGTACGTTATAAGTGGGCTTGGCATAATAATCATTAAAATGGCATAACAATCATTACAAAAGAAATAAAAATGCTGCTCATGAATATTACACAAAGGGTTGCTGACAAGATTGGACGCTGATAAAGAACATGATTGTGCCGGATTATATACTTATTAAGGAATGGTGATGGAGCAGTTTTCTCATTTTCATTGGTTCCTTACTGGTAACACTTTATCTCATTAGAGCTAATTTAAGCAGTCGGACAATTTATAGCCTGTTCAAACAGGCTTTCCTCATGACTGATTTTATTGTTGATATATTTAACGCGTTTTATTGCTGTTTTCTTTAAAATATCAATTATCTTGTTGAGATAATTTTTTACGTTGTACATTCTCATTTTTGAGTATTTTCTCTTTGATTGTGGCGTTAGCTCTGTATTTTCTGATGTTAGAAAATTTCTGATCCAGATAATAAACTTATCTATGGAAACTTTGAATGACATCCCCCCCCTCTTTGAGAGGGAATAAAACCAAGTACAGAAATATTGTTGAGTACAATTTGCTACAAATAAGCCACAAGAAACCAGCACATATTGATATATTTGATAGGAATCTGTTAAGCCGTACAAATTATGGTTATTATAAAGGTAAAGCGATGAAATCGTTATCCATAACGTGTGTTGTAACATTTATAACTCTTTTTTCTGTATTTGTATTGGTGGGATGTACGCGCGTGGATAGTCTAGAACAGTACGATAGACTTTACGAAAAATATATCAGTGAAAATTACGGCGCTTTTGAACATTTTCAAAAGCATGAACAAGCAAAAAAATTTGTATACAGCCATGGCTATCAGAATATCGTACCAAAGTTTGACATTATACGGCATCGTCACATACTGATTGTTTTATGTGGACGTTTTGTTAATTTATTGCGTGGTGATTATAATGAATGGATATCAGCAGATATGTTACTCAATGTCATAAGCAGTTTGCGTAATGACTATAACTGGAGAGAAAGCGATTTTATTTGGGCCTATAATATGTCTATGAATTCTACCGACCCCATGATTGATTACGCGAAAAAGTTTCTTAATTCTTCAAGTGAAAATGGCATGAGTTTCAAAACACAAATGATTGATCTCGTGTCGAGTATGAGGACCGGTGATGATGAAAATGTTAAACAAATAGCGCGTTTTTGCATAGAGCTAAACACGATATATGACATGATGAAACCAAGAAGAATTTACAAATGACATTGAATGGATAATGAGAAAAATTCTCTCGAAGGGTATTAAATGGCTATAATACTCTTGATAATTGCGGCATTTTCTTGGCCATGTTGCTTGTTTTTTTTATTATGGCTTCAAAAGGTGGCCATATTTTCCAGCGTTGGCAACAGGCATAGGTTCACTTACAATGATGCTTTTCATCTTAATAAGAAAATTGCACTTAAAGGAGGAAATTTGCACTTGGATTGAAAAAACGACTTATCACAAATTAGATTGCGCTATTATATATAATAATAAGGACTTTTTTATCTTTCTGTTGCAAAGATCATTCTCTGTTTAATCTTATCAATTCTCTTTTTATGTGATAATTGAATAAACGAGATAAAGGGCGTGATGAATTAAAGTTGTACAGTGATCATGATTATTATTAAATTGAAGTTATTACACACTTTTGTAAATAAAAATGTTTCTGCTTTTGAAGGAGCATGCCGACACAATCATTCACTTTGCTAACCCCTAATGTTGCGACAGCCCTTGGCTTTTAAGACGGTTCATAAGAGGCATTTTTTTAGTCTTTTCTTTGATGTTTTGCCCTACGCGGCTCTCTCTGTTTTTGAGGTGCAAGCAAGTGATTTTTATTGATTCAATATACACAGATTTGAAATGAAAGAATCTTACGGTATTCAGGGTTCTTATTCAAGTTGAACAACCGCGAATTATCATTATAAATCAATGTGTTATATCTTTCCAGCTTAAGAAAAGAGAGATCAGTAATAATACTGCTTTGGTCTTTCGTTCTATTGAAATTAGTGGTTTTATTTATCCTGTTATGCCGTAACATACTGTCATTTGAGGGGTGGTGAAGGTATCTTGTTTGATACATTAAGTATTTTAAGAAGTACATGGTGAATATTCTTAAGTCTTGCTTATCGCGTCT
Source organism: Bartonella sp. OC16QHHD (assembly GCF_042194035.1). Classification (NCBI taxonomy): domain Bacteria; kingdom Pseudomonadati; phylum Pseudomonadota; class Alphaproteobacteria; order Hyphomicrobiales; family Bartonellaceae; genus Bartonella; species Bartonella sp. OC16QHHD. The sequence goes on from NZ_JBHIMJ010000033.1 coordinate 55,028, forward strand.
TTAGTTTAAGTGAATCGCATGTGTGGAAAGCGAGAGAAACCTACTCGGTAGGACACTAGACTGTTTACAAAGCAGATTGGATTAAAAGACTTTGTTCTTTGAGGGTGGCATAAAAATCAAAATAGCCATTATGTTCATTTTTTTCTGATATTTTAAATTCACGCGGCTTGTTTTAATGAAATTTCTCTCAAGATTTGTCGCACCCATTTCATGATAAGGACTATAATGGAGATTAATGGTAACGTTTCTTTAAAAAGTCTATTATGCATTCAATAAATATGACGGTGTACACTATGTACAACAGGGTGGATGAAGTTTAATTTTGGCGTATTGCACTAAAGTGTGCTGCTTGTTGGAGGGGGAGTGCTTTAGCGCCAAAAGGATGTAAGAATGCTTCTGCTTTACTGATGAGTGTATCTCGCTTTTTTTGGGTTTCTTTAATGCCGTAAAGGTGAACAAAAGTGGCTTTTTGTGCCGTTTCATCTTTCCCAGCCGTTTTTCCTAGGGTTTGCGTGTTGGCGGTGACATCAAGAAGGTCATCGGTTAATTGAAAGGCTAAACCAAGATAGGTACCAAAATCAGTAAGTTTTTCAGTTAATTCTTTAGATGCATTGCCAATGATGGCACCTGCTTGGCAAGCAAAGCTTATCAGGGCTGCTGTTTTCATGTGTTGTAGAGTGATAATGTCAGTACTTTTTTGCGGTCTTTTTTCAGCTTCAAGGTCCAGCATTTGTCCACCTAACATACCGCCAAGTCCTGCCGATTGTGCAAGAGACGTGATTAGCTTGATTCTAATATCTGCAGATAAAGTACTAGCTTTATGGGCAATGATTTCAAAGGCAAATGTTAAGAGGGCATTGCCTGCTAGAATTGCTGTTGCTTCGTCAAATGCTATATGGACGGTGGGTTTTCCACGCCGGAGTATATCGTTATCCATAGCGGGAAGATCATCATGAATGAGCGAATAACAATGGATACATTCTAAGGCACACGCAACATCAAGAGAATGTTCTACAGGGACATCAAAAAGTGCAGCACTTTGAATTACAAGAAAAGGACGCAAGCGTTTTCCACCGTTCAGCACACCATAGCGCATGGCTTTGATTAAATTTTTAGGGCGTGAAATTTCACCATTTTGGATTTGATCACTTAACAGGGTATCAAGCCGCTTTTCAACGGTATGTCCATGTTTTGCAAGAAGGGTGGTAAATTCGTGCATTCTTGCTTCCTTTGTTTTTACAAAAATGAAATTATGAAGTTTAAAGAGAAAGGTTGTCGCTTTTTCTTGTTTTCATAAATTGGCGTCGTTTTTTATTAAAAATCAACTTCTCTTTTTATCTGTATCTCTACTGTATGCGCAAATCCCTTTTTAAACCAAATAAAAATTGAATGAAGGTCTTATAAAAAAGCTTTCATTGGTGTATAAAATTGTCAAATTTTGCAATGTTTTTGATATTCATTTGATTATTGTGACACCATTTTTGATAACAAGAAGGTCATTTTTAGTAAGAGGAGGATCATTTTGACATTGCCTCTTCTTTTTTATCAGTGTATAATATCCTCAAATTTTATGGTGTTTTAAATGAAGCATTGTCATTTTTGACATTGCTTTTTCTGTTTTAATGGATTTGGAGTGTCTTTTTATGGCTGTACCTAAACGAAAAACCTCTCCAGCGAAGAGGGGCATGCGCCGTTCGGCTGATGCTCTGAAGGCGCCGACTTATATCGAAGATAAAAATTCTGGTGAATTACGTCGTCCTCATCACATTGATTTGAAAACGGGAATGTATCGTGGGCGTTCCGTTTTAGTGGTTAAAGACTGAGCGTTTTCTTTCTTTTCCAGAGGTGAACTTCTTTTATTGCATCGATCAATGCACGCTTGGGGCGTGCATTTTCGCTTTAAGATGAATGTTGAGGTTCTCTTGCATCGTCTTCTATCGATGTGGAACAGGGAATGTATCGTGGGCGTTCCGTTTTAGAGGTTAAAACTTTAGCGTTTTCTTTCTTTTCCAGTGGTGAGCTTCTTTTGTTTCATTAGTGAATGCATTGGGTAAGATGCATTTTTCACTTTTTCTTGAGAACATGTGTGGGATAAAGTTTTGCTGTAGAGAAATGATTCTATTGTGGGAGATGATTTTCTTGTTTTTTTTGAGAGGCTATAAAGGGCTACTTGTATCAGTGTCTTTTATGATGTCTTCGTTAAGAGCTTGGGTATTGATATAAGTTAGCTCAGTAATAGAATCATTTTGTATCGCACTTAATCTTTATTGACTATAGAGAGAATCCTATTAGACCGTAAAATATCATCGTTTAAGGCGGTTGATCTATGTAAGGATTTAAGCATATCGGTGTTTTCCGGTGTTTTTTATGAGAATATTTAAGGCAATGGTTTGTCTATAGGCTTATATTGTGACATGTGATTCTCCTTAAAAAAAATAGAGATCGACATCACATTGATTTATAAAGATCATTTGTTGTTTTGCGCCTTGAATGGAAGGTCTATCGTAGGATTTTCTCATTTCAAATTTTTCCCTATGTTGAATCAATGATAATCACTTGCTTTTCGGTCACAAGTGGGGCTGGCATGTGGGTGAAAACTCTATAAAAAAGGAAAAATGTTTATAATGAATATTTTCAAATGTAAGAATTGTTGTAACATTGGGGTTAAGTGTATGCTGATGCCAGCGCGCTTTCTTATGAGCAGAAAAGAGAAAACCGTTACAAGACAGAAGGTGTACACATTCAATAATCTTTAGTGCTTTTTATGATAAAAGTGCATGAGACTTTTCTATGAATATCACGCTGTATTTTCATGTTTTTGAACTAAGAATTGTCTATATATTTTTCTTATTTTTGTGAATATAAGGGATTTGTTGCGAACAGCTTGTAAAAATAAGTAAACTTAAAACCAGATATGTTATGTGTGGGGGTGAGCAAAGTATTTTATCAAAGCCGGTACGATTCTCCAGTTCATAGCTGGTTTATGAATGATTTTATAGTGTTGCTTACCTAAGTTTATGATTTTTTTTTGTTATCTGTTCATCACTAGACAACATATTGATTTATATATATAATTCATTGTTTTTCATATTGAATTAGAACCCCGAATAACGTAAGATTCACTCATTTCAAATCTCTCTATCTAGAATCAATCCAAACCACTCGTTTGCACGTCACAAGTGGGATGAGTGTGTGGATAAAATTTGTATAAGAAAGAACTAAAAATGGTTCTTATGAAGAGTCTTAAGAGCCAAGGGGTGTCGCAACATTGGGGGCTAGCAAATATAATGATGGTGCCGGCTTGCTTCTTCACAAACGTAAAGATGGTGGTGCTCAATGGCTTTATCGTTATACCATTCATGGTCGGCGCCGTGAAATGGGCTTGGGTGCTTTAAGAGATGTCTCTTTAAAACAAGCCCGTGAATTGGCAACTGGGTGGCGGGCTGTTTTACGTGAAGGGCGTGACCCTATTAAAGAACGTGAGAAACAAAAGCGTGAGGCAATGCGCAATCTCCATTATTTAAAAGATATCGTGTTGGATGCTTTTGAAAGCCGTAAAGCTGAATTAAAAAATGATGGTGAGGCTTGTGATTGGTTTTCACCCTTACACCTTTATATTCTCCCCAAATTAGGCTGTCTGCCTGTTTCAGAGATTACGCAAACAGAGATACGCAATACCCTTGCCTCTATTTGGCATGCAAAAGCTGGAACAGCTCAGACAGCACTGAAGCGTCTTAATCTTTGTCTTAAACATGCGGTTGCATTGGGTGTGGATGTTGATTTACAAGCAGTGCAAAAGTACGCGCGCTCTTAGGCAAACAACGTCATAAAACCACTCATAGACCAGCAATGGATTGGAGAGATGTTTTTGCCTTTTATCAGTTACTCTGTAAAACATAACATAACTGGCTTTGCGTTTGCTTGTCCTGATAGGCGTTCGTACTAATCCTTTGCGTCATATTCGTGAAGATCAGATTGAAGATGATAACTGGACAATTCCTGCTGAGAATATCCAATCTTTAGCAGTCTGTTTGAAACAGAGATTAAGACTTTTAAGAGTTCTATGAATCATTCTAGATTTTTTGTGTTCGATTGGAGTAAGAATATTGCGTATATCTCCTCTGAAATAAGAAACCTCATTTGGGAAAAATATGAAATTGGAAGGGCAATGCCAACGTTCATTTTTATTGTGATTTTTTAAGTTAGTTTTACAGCTTTCAAAAGTATTTGGAATGCCTTTTACAGAATGGAGATGATGGTTTTAGTTCATGCTTTTTTTATCGCGTTCTTTAATGGGGAATGCTTCTCATGCAAAATAGAGCGCCCAAGACAAAATATCTTATGTTGTACCGTCACGCATTTTTTTTAAGCAATATTTTTCAATATTTGTGGCATCCATTTTATGACGGTGTTTTTGAATGTTACAATGGTTTTGTAGAAGGGGATAAATGGTAAAGTTTCGGTGTAGTGTATAAACGGCACTATGATCTTTACGCTTAAATAAAAAAGCAAGCCCCGCCCTTACACATCTTGCCAGATTCCAATGTTGGTATATCCTTTGGTGCTTGAGACAGTGTCTCGCTCTTTTTGTACAGTTTTTACCCACAGATCAGCTCCGCTTGTGGTTGACAAGCAAGTGATTTGATTAATTCAACATGAGAGAAATTTGAAATGAGAAATCTTACCATATTCAAGATTCTAATTTAATATGAATAATGCTAGATTATGATGATTAATCAGTTTGTTATCTATGAAGAAAGAAAATAAGGAGGAGGAATTTGTCGAAAAGTTAGATTGTTTATAGATTGGCGCTGGTTAAGAAACTTTGTCCTTAAGGGTAGAGAGGATGTTAAAAAATAAAACCAGCTTTTCGCTGGTTTTATCGAAATATCATCATTATGATGAAAGAGTGTATTATGCAGCGTAGACAGCTTTACTGTTTTCATCTGTTTCTTCTCTCTCAGTTTTAAACTCGCGTTCCGGCTTGTTGGAGAGATGCATCTCTATGAGATTGATAGCTTCTGTTTCAGAAAGACTATTAATAACCGCAATTTCGCGGGCCATTCTTTCAAGAGCAGCTGTATAAAGTTGGCGCTCAGAGTAAGATTGTTCAGGCTGTAGATTAGAGCGGAAAAGATCACGGACCACTTCGGCGATACAAATAAGATCTCCTGAGTTGATTTTAGCATCATATTCTTGTGCACGACGTGACCACATGGTCCGTTTAACGCGTGCTTTTCCGCGTAAAACTTTTAAGGCACGTTCGACAGAATCACTAGCAGATAATTTACGCATTCCAACGGAAAGGGCTTTTGCAATGGGGACTTTGACATCCATCTTATCTTTCGCGAAATGAATGACAAAAAGTTTTAATTTATGTCCTGCAACTTCTTGATCTTCAATCGCTATAATTTGTCCTACTCCATGCGTAGGGTAGACGATATATTCAGAGGTTGCAAATTCTTTGGTCTTGGAAGACGTTCCATGTTGGGATGCCATATTTTAGTTTACTCCCTTATGATCAACAAATGTATCGGAAAACAGGTTATAAACCTGAGGGTTGAGTTTTCTTTAACCAAGTATATTGTACCAATTAAGTGAGCATAAAAGCCGAGTACTTTTAAATCAAAAAAAAATACACCGCTTTACTATAACAAGCAAAGAAAAATACTTAGAAAGATGATCATGTTAAAATAACATTAACATCAAAATTTAAAAGAATCAATCATTTCGCTTAAGGATTTTTTATTTTTACAAGAGAAGTCTTTCAATCGTTGAAGGAGGAGAGTGTACACTTTATCATTACTCTTCGCCACTTCCTGGATTTTCTGAAAAATACTTTTCTAATTTATTTGGAACGCCATCCATTTCTTTTGCTTGAGGAAGAGGATCTTTTCGGGTGGTTAGATTAGGCCATTTGTTTGCATAATGAAGATTGAGTTCTAACCACTTTTCTAACCCTGGTTCTGTATCAGGTAAAATCGCTTCTGCTGGGCATTCTGGCACGCAAACACCACAATCGATGCATTCATCGGGGTGAATAACAAGCATATTTTCCCCTTCATAAAAACAATCAACTGGGCAGACTTCAACGCAATCCGTATATTTGCAGTGAATGCAGTTGTCGGTTACTACGTGGGTCAAGATCGAACTCCATTTGTTACTTTAATTCTCTTTAGAGGAAAGTGTGTGCGTGTTTTTATGATTGGTGAGTTGATCGCGTAGTACAGCTAGTTTCGCAAAAGGTGAATCAGGATTAAGGCGCTTTTCTTTTTGAAAGGGCTTATGATTTGCATGTTTTCCTTGGGATTTGTGGAACTTATGAGAGCGTTTTGCTTGTGATGGTGCTTTTTGAGGGGAATTTTCATTTTTGTATTCCGCTTTTTTTACAGCGTTCTTCGATTTATTTTGCCATTTATTTCCTAATTTATCACGTTTTTTTTGTGCATGGTGGGGAAATTGATGCTTATAATGCCATAATAAAATAACTTTATCTTCTTCTGTAGAGCGAGGGGATTTGGCAAAATTCCCAATAGGTTCAGCTTCTGGTAAACGATTGGTTTTATGGAGATGTTTTTCAATACCAGAGGATGAAATGTTTGGGTATGAGATATTTTTTTCTTCTCGTGTTGTTTCTAAATCGCTTATTGTTTGCCATTGACTTCCAACGCATTCTGCTGCGGGAACATCTTGCATTGTCTCATTGACAGGGGAAGAGGCTTGGTGTGCAAGGAGATTTTGTTCAAAAACAGTATTGCTTATGCTGTACGATTGATAACCAAGTCCTTTGAGGATTTCTTCCATATCATTTCCATTGGCCCCAAGAATGGACATCATGGCTGGTGTAACAAAAAAACTTTTTCCATCATAGGCGCCATCTGGTTTGGGATCACTTCCTTGTTTCCAATGAAGTGCGGGACGGATGAGATTGGCAAGACGTTCTAAAATATCAATCCGTACAGCACGTTGTCCTAAGATTCGGTAGCCGGCTAATTGATAAAATTGGCGGTTATAGGTAGAGTCAACCATCAAAGAGGTTCGACCAGCAGATAATGCTGAAAAAATTTCACCCAAACCAGTTTGATCTTGTCCCGCATTTTGAAGATTCCACAGGAGAGTAATGGCTTGAACCGGAGCAGGTTTAAGCATTCCGGCAACATAGATATGAAAAGCGCCAAAACGCACGCCTAGACGCCGAAGAACGGCACGTGATTCTTGCGCAAGGTTTTTGACAATGTCTAAGACTTCGCGGCGTGGTAAAATCCCTAAAGAGTTAAAAAGTTGTAAAGCAAGACTGTTTGTTGAATCTGTTAAATTATCAGCATTGCGCAAATCAAACAGGGGTTTTAAAGTCGTTTCAAAATGAAAGGTGACAAAGCGTTCTAATCGTTTCACAACGTTATTGCGGGATTCTTCCGTGAGTTGTTCATCTGCTAAAACAATCAGTTTTGGTTTGAAAAAATCTTCTGTTGCTACAAGTTGTCCTACGGGTTGACCAATCCAGCGCACAATTCCATCAGAACTGAGGGTAAAATCTCCATTTGCACAAGCACAAAAACGTGTCGCGCGTTTGGAAAAAGCAAGAATCAAATTCTCATTCTCTGTTGAAATTTGCTTCTCAGCTATTTGATCGGTACTGTTTTTGTTGGCATAAAAACGAAAACCTTCAAATTTACCCCTTCCGTGTTTTTCAATGAGAATATCATCTTGAAGAATCTCATTCTGTTGAACAATCTTGCTATCCATGATCATTTTCTTTCTCAGTGTGACACTGGTCAAAAGCTTTTTGCGACAATTTCATAATGGTGCTCTTTCTTTAACACGTTTGTTGCGTTTGCTTCAATCACTCTTGTCATTTTTTGCTGTTTCTTTGCGCCTTTAAAACTTGAATGATTCTTTTTTCATTCAGTTTTCATTCAGTTTGGATGCTTTATATTTGCAAATTACACTTATTAGTTGTATTGTAAAGCTAAAAGCATAAATAAATTCTTCGATTTAAAAGGAAACGGAACCGATTATCAAAAAACGGCATTTCTTTTGCATGATCACTTTAATTTTTTTGCTGTTTTGTCATGAAAAGTGAAGAGAAAGTTTTTTCAAATATTTCATAGGCTAAAAGGCATATTGTAAAGGCATTTTGCAGGTGAAATTGTGTCTTATGACAAGAAGTTTTACCATGACAGTAAAAAAAACAATTGCGATTATAAAATTACACGTTAAAGTAGCGGTCACAGAAGTTAACAACTTTTGCGTTCTTTTTAAGCGAAGAACAATGATGTCGTTGCCAAATCAATTTTGATAATTTTAATCGCAAGGGGTTATTATGGGTAATCTTTCAAATGCTGTTTATAAAAGCAGCAAAAATTATAGCGATGCAGACAAAAGCTTAGGACGTAATATGATGCGTTCTGCTATGCAAGCACCTTATCTTGAACGACAAAAAGAGCATGATTTGGCTCTGCGGTGGAAAGACAAACGTGATGATGACGCCATGCATCAAATTGCAGCGGCTCATATGCGTTTAGTGATTGCTATTGCTAATCGCTTTAAACGTTTCAAAATGCCATTGGGGGATTTGGTACAAGAAGGGTATGTGGGACTATTGGAAGCAGCTGCACGTTTTGAACCTGATCGGGAAGTGCGTTTTTCAACATATGCAACGTGGTGGATACGCGCTTCTATTCAAGATTATATTTTGCGAAATTGGTCAATCGTTCGAGGGGGAACGAGTTCTTCGCAAAAAGCACTTTTCTTTAATCTTCGGCGTTTGCGTGCAAAACTGATACAAGATGATAGTGCTTTGTCAAAACAGGATATTTTTCGCACAATCGCTGAAAAACTCGGTGTTTCCGTGCGCGATGTTGAAACGATGGATTTTCGTTTTTCCAGTTCTGATAATTCCTTGAGTGTTTCTGTTTCTGAGAACAGTGATAATCCCATTGCTAAGATGGATGTTTTGGTGGATGATAGTCCTCTTCCTGATGCTTTAATTGAGCAAGTCATTGATGGTCAACGGCGTACACAATGGCTTTACGATGCGTTGCAAATTCTCAACGAACGGGAGTTGGAAATTATTCGCTTTCGTCGCTTAAATGAAGAGGGTGCGACTCTCGAAGTTTTGGGTGAAAAGTTAGGAATCTCGAAAGAGCGCGTGCGTCAAATTGAAGCTAGGGCTTTGCAAAAATTGCGTTCTGCTCTCCTTACGATTCATTCAGAAGATGCTTACGATATATAAGCAGTGAAAGGCTTTTTGGGGGGGAAAGAGAATATATTAAGTGGGGGCATATGAGAATATGATAAAGTCAGTTTTAGGGGATGTCCGGATTTGTTTAGAAATATGCCTCCTTGGGAGCGCTACTACAGAGGAAGATAGGGGGCTGTTAGTTGGAGGAAATATATATCAAACGGAGACCTATAAAGGTATGATGAAGTTGGATTTTAAAGTGTTCCTCTTTATTTTCGAATATGCTTTAAGGGGGAGGGCGTGATACAGACAGAAAAGAATCAAAACTGTAACAGATGAGAAGAAAGGCTTATTCTGTAATAATTTTCACTTTTGTACCTGCCGGTAAAGTTTGCGTTGGTGAGAGGGCGTTGAGGATGCGAAAGAGTTTTTCTTTATATGGTGTGTATTGCATTTTATCTGCAAGATTTGCAACGGTTTCTCCTTGTTTAACACGGACAACACGGATTTTTAAGGGCTGCAATTTTTTTAACTGTGAAGATGAAAGAGAATGAAAGCTTTGTAGCGTTTTTTGGGCAACCTCTGCAAAATTTCGAGAATTATGTGGAGCGGCCGTCAAAAAACGAAAGATGTGGTTGTTGAATGGAATGACAACCACATCAAATTGCCATTGATCATTGGTAGCATGGGCCCTTGCTCCAAGTAAATTTTGGCTTTGGGATTCTTGACGCATAAATTCTTGATTGGGGAGCCCTTGAATTGTGATGGGGCGGATAGATGATTGGTCTAGACCGATAATCCAGCCACTTTTCAAATAATCACTCGCAGATATTTCAGCAGGATGTGGAATAGCGTCAAAACGAATCGCAATTTTATCTGGTCCACTGGCCCAAACAGTATGTGCTGAATGTTCTATTGTAAAATTGTTTGGAACAGAAAAAGCTATGCGCAATTGTGGGTGAATAAATTGGTTGCCTCGTACAAAACCTGTATAAAAGCCTCCTCCAAAAATTATGCCATCAATGCTTTTGAGAAAAGAATCGTGATCGGATATTTTACTATTCCCTTTACTGATTTTACCCGCTTTTTTTATCGCAAGCCGAATGCGTTGAGGGGTAGTTGGGTGAGAGGCTAGAAAATCTAGAGAGGCATTTTGGGAGCCAGAGATATTACGAAAAGCACTATAGGCTTCCATTGTTTGAAGAAAGCGTGGTGAAGCAAAAGGATCATATCCTGATTGTTGGAGCATTTCGAGCGCAATGGAATCAGCTTCCAGCTCTTGATTGCGGGAAAATTGCGCGAGTTGTTGCTTGTTTTGCATAGGGTTATGAAGTTTTTTGCCAATAGAAGAAAGAAGACGTGAAGACATGTGATTTGTCATCTTTAATTGGGCTTCTTTTTGCAGGCGTAAAATGCCATGATTGGCTCTGATATGTGCTATCTCATGGGCTAAAATGGCTGCAACTTCTGAAGAATCATTGGCTAATGCCAGCATACCACGAGTGATGTAGATCGAGCCGTTGGGGAGCGCAAAAGCGTTGATAGTTTCTGAGTTTAAAATTGTTACAGAATAGCTTTGATGAGAACTATGTGATGCAACTGCCAGTTTACGGACAATCTTTGCTAAAAGGTGTTCAAGTTTTGCATCATGATAAGCGCCACCATACATTTGCAAAATACGTGGGTGTTGCAGAGCGCTTAATGTGACATAGATATTGTGGTTGTTGGTACGTTTGATCGTTTTAGAAGAAGTGGAAGAAAACCTATCATTTTGAGAAAAGGGTGTATGACAAGCTGAAAGGAGAAACGTTAAACTTATGAAAGTTGCTTTATACAGGCAAGAGCGAAAAAGAAAATTGCGGTGAAAAATGGGGTGCGTTGGACCATGGTGCACATTATTTCTGCGGAGTAATTTGGCAAATTGCATTTGTATCTTTGTATCGTATGTTTCTTTAAGAAAGGCATTAGGGATAAGGATTCGTTTGGCTATATCACGCTTTTTGTTTATAAAAAATGACTCTCACTTATAAAAAGATGCACTGTAAAGAAAATTTTGTGAAAGGCAAAGTATGGCATGACAACATTTACGATATTATTAAATGGGGATGTTCATATCACTGATCGTTTGCTTAATCAAATTCAAAACAGTCGGGTAATTGCTGCTGATGGTGGTATGCGTCATGCGGCAGCGCTTAATGTGACGCCTGAGTTGTGGTTAGGGGACTTTGATTCATCAGATGAGAACTTAATACGTCAATATAGTCATGTTCCGCGTGAAGTTTTTCCCTCTGATAAAGATATGACAGATAGTGCTCTGGCATGTGAAAGAGCGTTGCAAAATGGCGCTAAAAAGCTTATTTTGTGCGGTGCTTTGGGAGGGGAGCGAAGTGATCATAGCCTTTCTCATATGACGCAAGCGTTGATGATGGCTGAAAGGGGTATTTCAGTGTTGTTGACAAGCGGTTTGGAAGAAGGTTGGCCGGTTTTGTCAAAACCTTGTTCGTATGATTTGCCTAAGGGATGTTTGTTTAGTATTATCGGTTTTTCTGATTTAAAAGGTTTAACTCTTAAAGGGGTAAAATGGCCAGTTTGTGACAAAAATGTGTCATTTGGCTCTTCTTTAACACTTTCTAACCGTATTTGTGGAACCTTTTCTTGCCATTTAGGTTCTGGAAAAGCTATATTGTTAGCGTCTGTGCCTATTCCATAAAGCTCTTCCAATATATTTTGAATAAGGCAGGGGGAGGACTAGTGATTATAAGTGCCGACATAAACGATATATTATGTATTGATCTTGAGAAGGAAAGGTTTTGATATGTTAAAATCAATTTTTAAAGTGGCAGTTGTTTCAGCCATTGGTTTCAGTTCAGTTGCTTGTACCACAAACGATGAACGCGTTGCACGTTACGGCGTAGGAGGAGCAGCAATCGGTGCTTTGGCTGGAACTGCTATTGCTGGAAGTACGCCTGGAGCAGCACTTACCGGTGCAGCATTTGGTGCTTTGGCTGGAACAGTAACAGGTGCAGCTGCAAATCAAAGAAAACAACAAAGACAGGCATCACAATTGTGCACGTATCGCGGTCGTAGAGGGCATGTTTACCAAGCACCTTGTGGACAGAGAGTTCCTGTACGGCAATTGTGTGCTTACCGTGATGCAAGAGGGGGGATGTATAAAGCACCTTGTCCGCACCGCGTTCGTTAATGGCGGTGCCGCTTCTGCGGCTTGACCGCATTTTCTTAAATTTTGGAAAAACGCCTTTGCTCAATCAAGCTTGTTTATCGGTTGAGCAAGGGGCGCGTATTGCGCTGGTCGGCCGTAATGGTTGTGGAAAATCAACTCTGTTAAAAATTGCCGCAGGAATATTAGAGCCTCATGGTGGCGAAATTTTTCGCCACCCGCGAGTGACGCTCCGTTATGTTTCACAAAATCCGGATTGTTCAGGATTTGAAGATATTAACACTTATATGGAAGCGGGGCTGGACGATATATCTGATGTCCAGTGGATCAATACGCTTCGCACAAATTTAGGGTTTTCGGGGGCGGAAAAATTGGAAACGCTTTCGGGAGGCGAAAAGCGGCGTGTTTCATTGTTACAGGCCATTGCTGCAAAACCCGATATTTTGTTCTTAGATGAACCAACCAATCATCTTGATTTACCAACCATTGAATGGCTGGAAGCTGTTTTATCTTCTTTGCGTTCAGCGATTGTGGTGATTTCCCATGATCGGCGATTTTTAGAAAATGTTACGCGGTCAACGGTATGGCTTGATCGTGGCACAACCAAAAGACTGGAAAAGCGTTTTTCAGAATTTGAAAGTTGGCGTGATAAGGCGTTGCAAGAAGAAGCCATTGAGCAGCATAAATTGGGGCGCCAAATTGCTCGTGAAGAGCAATGGTTACGTTATGGCGTAAGTGCACGGCGTAAGCGTAACGTACGGCGTTTAGGCGAATTAAACAACTTAAGACAGCGTCATCAAACCTATAAAGGGCAGCCTGGAAATGCACTTTTGACAGCAGCGAAAAGTCATGAGTCTGGGCAATTGGTGCTTGAAGCAAAGAAAATTTCAAAATCCTATGGTGATCGCATTATCGTGAAAGATTTCTCTTTGCGCATTCAGCGTGGTGATCGAATCGGGTTGGTAGGACCCAATGGTATCGGAAAGACAACGCTCCTTTCTGTATTAATTGGGCAAGAAGCCGTGGATGGTGGAACGGTGAGGCATGGCTATAACCTCTCTATGGCATTGCTTGATCAGCAACGTATTTTAAATGAAGAAGAAACTTTAGCGCATTATTTAACGGGAGGAAGAGGTGATACTCTTGTGATCAATGGACAAGAGCGGCATGTAGTTTCTTATATGAAAGACTTTTTATTTTTGCCTGAACAAGCACGCACCCCCCTTAAAGAATTTTCGGGGGGAGAAAGAGCACGCCTCATGCTTGCACGACTTCTTTCACGTCCTGCAAACTTTTTGATTCTTGATGAACCGACCAATGATTTGGATATGGAAACTTTGGATTTGTTGCAAGAATTTATTGCTGATTTTGCGGGAACAGTATTGTTGGTCAGCCATGACAGAGACTTTTTAGATCGTACTGTAACGCATATGTTGGCACCTCAAGGTGATGGTCATTGGGTTTTGTATGCGGGCGGCTATAGTGATATGATGGCGCAAAACCAGCATGCTCTGAGTTTACAACGCAAAAAAACAGAATTATCGCAGCGTAAAGAACCTTTAAAATCTCATGTGGGAGAGCTTTCAAAGCAGGATTCATCAACAGATCATAGCTTGATAGTGCGGGAGAAAAAAACACGAGGTAAATTGTCTTATAAGCAGGTTTATGCATTGAAAAGATTGCCTGAAGAAATTGCTGTTTTGCAAAATGAAATCAAAAAAATTGAACAAGAGCTCTCTGATCCAGCCCTTTATCGCAGTGATAAAGAGCGTTTTGAGCGTTTATCAACAACGTTGGAAAAAAAGAAAAATACTTGCACACAAAAAGAAGAAGAATGGTTAGAACTTGAAATTTTACGCGAAGAAATGGAAGCGTGTTCACGGTAATGTCTAAGACATTTTAAAAGATTTGTATTGCATCATCGCTTTTCTTGGATTTGTTACAAGAGTTTGTGGCTGATTTAGCGGGAACAGTGTTGTTGATAAGTTATGGCAGAAACTTTTTAGATCGCACTGTAACATGTAGCTTTTCAAGGCGATGGTCATTGGGTTTTGTATGCGGGTGCAGTGATATGATAGCGCAAAACAAGTATGCTCTGAGCTTACAAGGCAAAGAAACAAAACTATTTTTGCCGTGAGTTTTTTCAAAATTGCGTATAGGGAAGCATGCCAGTTCCATTGCATACTTTGCCAGTCCCCAATGTTGCTACAGCCCCCTTGGAACTTGAGAGCATTCATAAGAAACATTCCCTTATCTTTACCTTATATCCTAAATACACCAACCTTGCTTATGACGGAAAAGCAAATGATCTTCATTGATTCTAACGTGAGAAGTGTTGTGATGAGGGAAGCTTACTGTATTCGACGTTATGATTTAAGTTTAAAAATGATGATTTGTTAGGATAAATCAACGTGTTATTGTAACATTTCTAGGAGGAGAAAATGATAGCAATTAAAACAAAGCGAACAATTTCTACATTGATCGGTTTAGAAGATGCAGCTGAACTGTCTTCTTATTCCCTCCGTAATGCGAATCATCTGCGTCCTTTTGAACCTGTTAGATCTGATGGTTACCACAGCCTAACAGCTTGGGAAACACGAGCCAATGCATTTGCTTGTGAAAGTGCAAAGGGACAAGCATACCGATATGCTGTACGATTAAAAAATGAAAACACAATTACTGGTGTTGTGAATTTTACAAATGTGGTTCGGGGTGTTTTTCAAGCCTGTCATCTTGGTTTTTCTCTTGATGAAAAACAACAAGGTAAAGGTCTTATGTTTGAGAGTTTATCGGCTCTAATACGCCATATCTTTCATGTTTATCATCTGCATAGAGTGATGGCAAATTATAGACCTGAGAACATAAAAAGCGAACGTTTATTAAAACGCCTTCATTTTGAAAAAGAAGGCTATGCCAAAGACTATTTGATGATTTCTGGAAAATGGAGAGATCACATTCTAACCTCTCGAATCAATGATCTTTATGAGTCCGTTAATAGATTCGAATAAAGTTTTGTTAAGGGTCTTTTTATCAAATGTGTAAATATGCTGCACTTTTCCTTATCCTAAAAGATAAAGATCCTTAACCACCTCTTCTTTTGTAAACAGTTCAGACTCTCGTTTAGCGGATTTCAACTGCTGACCGCTTTCATATGTTTCTTTTCGTAGATAATGAATTGATTTATCATCATAATTCATTTTGTTCAATTTGAAGAGAGTCCTCAATATCGGAAGACTTTCTCATTTCAAATTTATTGATGTTTAATCATAAAAACACCTCTCTTGCACATCACAAACTGGGTTGGCATAGGTTGGCATACAAGTGAGGGTTTATGTGGATAAAAATGATTGAAGAACAAGAATAAAAATTCTCTGTATAAATCCTTTTAAATGTGAGGGCTGTTGCAATATTGTGTATTCTGTGATCGATAGTCTCGTTACAAGTTACACAAACGGCTTATTGTTTGGGTGAAATTTTTATACATTCATTTGTTTTTTGCCATTTGTTTTTTGTATTTTCTTTTCTTAAGAAAATTTCCAATGTTATCAATGGTTTTAATTCATACCAAGCGCATTTTTATAAAGTTCAATGATTGCTTCTTCTTCCATTCTTTCATGCTCTTCTTTTTTACGCAGCCGTATAATGCTTCGAACAGCTTTACTATCAAAACCAGAGCCTTTAAGTTCAGTGTAAACGTCTTTAATATCATCAGAAATGGTTTTTTTCTCTTCTTCTAGTCGTTCAATACGTTCGATAAAAGAGCGTAATTGGTTTACGGATATAGCGTGTGTTTGATCGGTTACTGTATCGTTCATTGTATTTTTCTCCAAGTTATATATTTTAAGTTGTTTTTCGACGACGAATTTATGTTAAAAAAGCTTGAAAACAAAAAGTAAATCAAGCTACACAGCTTTTTTACAAATTGACTTTAAATATTTTGTAAAATTTTTAAGATATATGCATTGATAAAAGGGCTATAAAAAGAAAAATATAAAAATATACGTTTTAGATTTGAAAAGCTTTAAAAAAAGAAATGTGTAATTTGTTTTGAGAATTTGGCATTATAGAGGAAGTTTTGTGATTTTAAAAAAACGATATTGGGTGTTTCAGAAAGGATTTAAGGTTTTTTTCTTGAGCATTTTGCTCTTGTTTCCCCTTGTTGTTTTTGCAAAAGCTGATTTTAGGGTTTGTAATACAACCCAACAGTCTGTAGGGGTTGCTCTTGGATATCGTACATTTTCAGGGTGGGTGAGCGAAGGCTGGTGGACGGTACCCGTGACGGAGTGTAAAACCTTAATTGAGGGGCCTCTTGCTTCACGGTTTTATTATTTTTATGCGGAAGGGGCACAAAAAAAAGGGAACTGGGCAGGCTCTGTAACCATGTGTGTGCAAGATAGCCAATTTACCATTCAAGGGGTTCATGATTGTTTCCCTCGAGGATATCAAAAGGCTGAATTTAAAGAAATCGATACCGGAAATCAAACCAGTTGGATGATCCAGTTGACGGATGAGTCCTTGTTAAACAATTCTGTTGTCCCTTCTCTTTCAGGAAATTCTCCACCGTGAAACGTGCACGTAAAGTGAAAATTATTGCGACTCTTGGTCCTTCTTCTTTTTCTAGTGAAATGATTGAGAAGCTTTTTAGGGCAGGAGCAGACGTTTTTCGTCTTAATATGAGCCATACTGATCGTGATATGATGGGTGATTTGGTTAAGTCTATACGAGAAGTTGAAAAAACAGTTCGGCGACCCATTGGTATTTTAGTGGATCTTCAGGGGCCAAAACTGCGTGTGGGTCGTTTTACTAAGGGTAAAGAAGATTTGCGTGTTGGGCAAAGCTTTACGTTAGATAATCGCGATGTTCTTGGTGATTCACAGCGTGTTTTTTTTCCTCATGAGGATGTATTTTCGGCTGTTAAACCAGGGGATCGGTTGTTGATTGATGATGGAAAACTGGAATTGCGTGCGCAAGTTTGTGATGGTCATTCTGTACAGTGTTGCGTGGTTGCTGGAACCCGTATTTCTGATCGAAAAGGTGTCAGTTTTCCCGATACAATTTTGCCTTTTGATTCGATGACGTCAAAAGATAAGGAGGATCTTCAGGCTCTTTTACAGCAGCCTGTTGACTGGGTTGCTCTGTCTTTTATTCAACGTCCAGAAGATATTATAGCGGTGCGTCAGTTGACGAAAAGCAAGGTGTCTTTGATGGCTAAAATCGAAAAGCCTCAAGCCTTGGAGCATATAGAGAAAATTATTGAGGTATCCGATGGTATTATGATTGCACGGGGTGATCTCGGAGTGGAAATGCCTTTGGAAAAGGTCCCTGCACTTCAGATGGAGCTCATAAAAGCTTGTCGTTTAGCAGGAAAGCCTGTTGTGGTGGCAACACAGATGCTTGAATCAATGATTACATCTCCTGTTCCGACACGCGCAGAAGTGTCGGATGTTGCTACAGCAGTTTATGCAGGAACAGATGCGGTGATGTTGTCTGCTGAATCTGCTTCTGGTCGCTATCCTGAAGAAGCTGTGCTTATGATGGATCGAATCGCGCGGCAAATCGAACAAGATCATACTTATGCCGCTCAGGTTGGGGCACAACATCCAGCACCAGAATCAACAGGAACGGATGCGATTTCTCTTGCTGCGCGTCAGATTGCTGAAACACTTGCACTATCCGCTATCGTTGCCTATACGGCTTCAGGAACAACGGGGGTGCGCGCCTCTCGTGAACGCCCTAATAGACCCATTATTGCTTTATCGCCCATTGTGGAAACAGCACGGCGTTTGGCTTTAGTTTGGGGGCTTCATTGTGTGGTCACGCAAGATGCACGGAGTTTAGAGGATATGGTTGATCGTGCAGCAGCCATTGCATTTCAGGAAGGTTTTTGCAAAGGGGGAGATCGCTTCCTTGTGACAGCTGGTGTTCCCCTTGGAACGCCGGGTGCGACAAATCTCTTGCGTATTGCTTCTGTCTCTCAAGATGGAACGAAAGGGATTTGAGCCGTTTACGCATGGTGTTTTTTTATGCGCCTTTGAACAGGCTTTAAAAACAACGGGTGTGCGCTTCTTGTGAATGCCTCCATAGACCCATTATTCTTTTATCTCCTATCGTAAGATAGCAAGGTGTTGCATTAGGTCGTCCAGTTTGGGGATGGGAGCAGATGCGGTGATGTTGTCTGTTGATTTTGTTTTAGTTCTGAGGAAGCTGCTTTTACGGAAGGCATTTAATGGGAGCCCCTCCTTTTATTTCATTGAAGCATATTGGGGATGCTTTATTGATGTTTATACGAGAAAGATGTTCATTGATAATGAGAGTTCATTCTTTTGCTTTTTGAATGAGAGCCTTGAAATTTGTCTCATTTTAAACTTTTGCAAACAGAATTGAATAAAGTTAAAATTATGTGCCTAAAAAATCGTACTGGTATGTTATGAGAAAAAGTGATGGGTGAATGTGTTTTTAAAATATGCTTTGTCGGAGCATTTGCAACATGTTGATTTATAATGATAATTTATCGTTATTAAACTTGAATTAGAACCCCGAATTCCGTAAGATTCTCTTAAATTTATTTATGTTTTGTTAATCATAACTCTTTGCTTGTACGTCATAAGCGGGTGGGACATGTGGGTAAAAACTGTACAAAAATGCCTCTTATGAATCGTTTTACGAGCCAAGGGGGCTATCGTAATATTGAGGGCTGACTATAATGATGATACCGACTTGCTCTTTCTTTTATTAAGCTTGGAGATTTTGAGGGGTGGGGAGAGAAATATGGATTATTTGTTATAAGGATAAAAATAGCGGTAGAGGATGTTTTCAAGAGCTATTATTGTTGTTTATAATGTTTGAGGTTGTATGAGATTAACATACTCTTCGGGTTTGACTTTTTTCTTGCTCTAAAGGATGAAAATACTTAATTCACGCTGGTTTATAAATGATACGGTTCTTTTCGGTGGGTTTCATCGGATGGACATCTCAGGTGCAAAGACTCCATGGTGCTTATAGTATCAAATAGCGGTGTTTTACAGTATAATAGATAAGGTTATTTTTTAATATATATTGAATCTGCTTGATATTATCTAGGGGAAAGAATTTTTTGGCATGCATTCATAGGGAACATGAATATAGCTCTTTTTTTCGAAGGGTGCTTTATTTGTTTGTTGCTGTTGTCATTTATATGATTTTTTTACAATGATGTTGGTTTTGTTATCTTATTGCGCGGTTAAAAGACATCTCATTTGAAATGTGGTGATATAAGGCAGCTTCCTTGATATAGGAAGTGTTTGTGCGGAGGTGAAATATTCAGGGTAGGGCTTTCTCGTTGAGGTTTAAGTTAATCCCATAAGTCGTGAGTAGCTGGAATCCTTCCTATAAAAAACCAGACTGTTTACACATTGGTGTGGGTTTAAGAATTTTTATCCTGTGAGATGTGGCGGACAAGTCAAACCTCTGGTTTATTACGCGCTGATGTACTTTTTAGAAATCTTCCTGTTCTTGTTCTTGAATGTTTGTGCAGTTTTGATCATCTTTGAGCAATTGGTTGGTGAGATTTTCAATGCGTTGTGTGGTGTCACGCATAATTTTCCCCATGGTGCGGTCTCTTTCGTTGTGGAGTCGTAAAAGAGTATTGTAGTCTTCTTGTAATTTTTTATTTTCTCGTTTTATTTCTTCCATTTCATCGATAATCATTATGCCAGCCATAACCGATAAACGATGGTCGCCAATTTCACCAAAATTGTTCTTTAAATGTGTGATATATTGATCCAATTGAGCAGCAAGCGCAATAAGACGACGTTCTTGTCCTTTGTCACAAGCCATGCGATAAACTTTACCATCAATGGTAACGGAAACAGTTTCCATACATTCAAACCTTTATCTATCAATGACAACACGAATTGTTTCCATTGCTTTAATAAGACGTTTGGAAACTTCTTTGTTTACGGACTCTAAGCGTTCAATTTGGGCTTCAGCTTTGTCAAGCGCTTGGGCAAGATGGCTGCGGTCAGCATTCATTCGTTGGATTTCTTCTTCCCATTCGTTATTTTTATCAATAACGGCATTGCGGTTTATTATGGTGATCTCTAAAGTTCTAAGTGCCTTTTCTAGGTGCTCTAAAGCATCTTGTAGAACTGTAGTCTCTTGGTTCATTGCCTTTATCCTTTGGGTAATTGTATCCTTTATCAATGTGTTATGCAAAAACGAATCACTTTCACTCTTGTGTTGTGTGCATTTTATTTTTAAGTATGTAGGATATTTTAGCAAGCAAAGCAGGGGATAGATATAAATTAAAAGCTGGATTTTTTGCGCGTATTGGCATAAATGACATGGATATACAGGATGCGTGAGGGGAATGTTATTAATATTATTGAAGTGGTGGCAAAAAGTCTCACGCTAATGGTTAGAAAATAGTATTTCTTGAGAATTTTAAGAGAATACGGAAAAAGCAACAGAATAACGTATTTAACGAAATGGTCGATTATTCATGACAAACACCCACCAACAGAATCAGATGGCCAATGCTATCCGTTTTCTTGCTATTGATGCGATTGAAAAAGCAAATTCTGGTCATCCGGGCTTGCCAATGGGAGCAGCCGATATTGCTACGGTTCTTTATACAAGATTCCTTGCTCATGACCCCAAAAAACCTCGCTGGCCTAACCGTGATCGTTTTGTGTTATCAGCAGGACATGGGTCTATGTTGCTTTATGCTCTCTTGTATCTTTCTGGTTATGAGGATCTCTCTCTTGAAGATCTCAAAAATTTTCGCCAATTAGGAGCAAAGCTTGCTGGGCATCCAGAATATGGGCATGTGGCAGGAATCGAAACAACGACTGGTCCTCTTGGACAAGGGTTGGCTAATGCCGTGGGGATGGCTCTTGGAGAGCGTTTGCAAAATGCCCGTTTTGGTGATCTCATCAATCATTACACTTATGCGTTGGTGGGCGATGGATGCCTTATGGAAGGGATATCTCAAGAAGCGATTTCCCTTGCTGGTCATTTGAAACTCAATAAGCTTATTGTGTTGTGGGACGATAATAATATTTCTATCGATGGAGAGATTTCCCTTGCTGACAGTACAGATCAGATTGCGCGTTTTAAGGCATCTGGTTGGGAGACACATAAAGTCAATGGGCATGATCAAGCAGCAATTGCGCGGGCTATTGAGGCGGCACAAAATTCCGATAAACCAACTTTGATTGCTTGTAAAACAACAATTGGTTTTGGAGCACCCAATAAAGCGGGTACCAATAAAGTTCACGGAGCCCCTTTGGGCGCACGAGAAATCACTGAAACCCGTATCGCGTTAGGGTGGGATGCTGAGCCTTTCGTTATTCCAGCCGATATTCTCGATAATTGGCGCTTGGCTAGTCTCAATGCTGCTAAAAAACGCCAAAAATGGGAAGAAAAATTTGCTGATCTTCCTGTCTCAGAGCGTGTGGAGTTCGAAAGATTGATGCGGGGTGATCTCGTGGGCGGATTTGATGGCGCTATTGATACTTATAAACAAAAACTCGTTGAAGAGCGCCCTGTTGTTGCTACGCGTAAAGCTTCGGAAATGGCTCTTGAAGTGATTAATGAAGTCGTTACTGAAACTATTGGTGGTTCGGCTGATTTAACCGGATCTAATAATACAAAAAGCAGCCAGATGAAAAGTATCTCTGCTGAAGATTTTTCAGGGCGCTATCTGCATTATGGAATTCGCGAACATGCAATGGGAGCTGTGATGAATGGTCTTGCCCTTTATGGCGGCTTTATTCCTTATGGGGGAACCTTTTTATGCTTTTCTGACTATATGCGTCCTGCTATGCGTTTGTCTTCTCTCATGGGGTTGCGGGTGATTTATGTCATGACTCATGATTCTATTGGTCTTGGTGAGGATGGTCCGACCCATCAACCCGTGGAGCATTTGGCTTGCCTGCGTGCAATGCCTAATCATTTTGTGTTCCGTCCTGCCGATGCTATGGAGACAGTCGAGTGTTGGCAATTGGCTTTGAAAGCACGCGGGACACCTTCTACCTTGGCTTTGAGTCGACAAAATCTACCGCTTTTGCGTCAGGAGTATGAAGAAGAAAATCTCTGTATGCTTGGTGCTTATGAATTCCTAACAGCTAGCGATGATGCACAAGTGACGCTGTTTGCTTCTGGTTCAGAATTGCAAATTGCAGTGGAGGCACATGCGGTGTTAGAAGAAAAAGGCATCCCAACGCGTGTGGTTTCTGTGCCTTGTTTTGAACTTTTTTCTCAACAATCTCTCTCCTATCAGCGTGCTCTCATTGGAGATGCACCGATTAAAGTTGCCATTGAAGCTGCCGTCGCCCAAGGATGGGACCGTTTTATTGGCTGTGATGGTGTGTTTATTGGTATGGAGGGCTTTGGGGCAAGTGGAACAATTGATGCCCTTTATGCGCATTTTGGTATTACTTGGGAAAATGTCGTTGCCACCGTTGAAAAAGAGCTGGAAAAGATCAAAGAAGAAAAGACAAAGTGACAGCTTGTGTTGTCATGAATGGGGTGGTTTTAGGGCATCATATTTTGTGCATTATTGTGGATAAGTGAGTGAGTGATCAAGATATTGACAATGTGGGAATTAATGATTTGGGATTGGTGAAATACCCATTTATTGTGTTTTAAATGTTGTGCTTAAAAAATTTATGAGGAAACATGTGAAATGACAGTTCGTGTTGCAATTAATGGGTTTGGTCGTATTGGTCGCAATATTTTACGTGCACTTGTGGAAAGTGGACGACAAGATATTGAAGTGGTTGCAATTAATGATTTGGGATCGGTGGAAACAAATGCCCATTTATTACGCTATGATTCAGTTCATGGGCGTTTTCCTGGTATCGTTAAGGTGATAGGGGATGCTATTGATGTGGGAGGTGGTTTAATAAAGGTATGCGCAGAGCGTGATCCTGCTCAATTGCCTTGGAAAGATTTGGATATCGATATTGCTTTGGAATGTACGGGTATTTTTACTGCGCGTGATAAAGCAAGTGCTCATTTAGATGCGGGGGCAAAGCGTGTTCTTATTTCTGCGCCTTCTGAAGGAGCAGATCTTACGGTCGTCTATGGGGTTAATCATCAATCTTTAAGCAGCGAGCATCGCGTTGTTTCAAATGCTTCTTGTACAACCAATTGTTTGGCGCCTGTTGCACAAGTTTTACACAACACAGTGGGCATTGAAAAGGGCTTTATGACAACAATCCATTCTTATACGGGTGATCAACCTGTGTTGGATACAATGCATCGGGACCTTTATCGTGCACGTGCGGCAGCTCTTTCTATGATTCCTACCTCAACAGGAGCGGCAAAAGCTGTGGGATTGGTCTTGCCAGAATTAAAGGGATTGCTTGATGGTGTATCGATTCGTGTTCCAACCCCTAATGTTTCTGTGGTTGATTTGACATTTATCGCTAAGCGTTCCACAACAATCGAAGAAATTAATACAGCCATTGCTATTGCTGCACAAGGTCCTTTGAAGGGCATTTTGGATTATACAGAAGAGAAACTTGTGAGTTGTGATTTTAATCATAATCCTCATTCAGCTATTTTCCACAATGATCAAACCAAAGTGATTGATGGTAAGCTCTGTCGCGTTCTGGTTTGGTATGATAATGAATGGGGCTTTTCTAACCGTATGAGTGATACGGCAGTGGCTTTTGCTAAGACAATATAAGAGGACCTCAGGGTCCTCTTTTTATAGGGAAAAGTCTCATTTTTGTGCAATTTTGAGAAAAACAGATAGAGGCTGTTGTTCTCATGCGCTAGAGAGAAGAGGCTATTGAAACATTGATGATGTATTTTGTTTTAATACTGGGTCAATACGTGGTTTTAAAAGATGAATGAAAGAGTAAACTTTGAAAAAGTAAGATCTGAACGAGATACCTTTTGAGAAAATGTTAGGAAACAGGAGATGTAAACTCTTTTGCCTAGAAGTAAAAGGAAGCTTTAATAGAGATCAAATTGAGCCAATGCATTTGTTTGCCACAATGGAATATGAAGATTAAGAGCAATGGTGGGCTTTTGTACATTTGACGATAAAAGCTTTGGCTTTTCAAACAAAGGGTGAGAGATAGGCTGTCGTGGATCTCTTGTAAAAGCAAAGAGGGGATAAGTGGAAAGAAAAGTGGGCAGGGTTGTTGGATGCGTTTTTATTTGAAACAATGGAAAGTGAAGAGGAAGCAGTGATGGGGTTTCGTACACTTGATGATGTTGATGTCACTGGAAAACGTGTTCTTGTGCGGGTGGATTTTAATGTGCCAATGGCGCAGGGTAAGGTCTGTGATACGACACGCTTAGAGCGGCATAAAGAGACACTCGTTGAGCTGCAAAAGTGTGGTGCTAAACTTATTCTGCTTTCTCATTGTGGTCGCCCCAAAGGAAAGGTAGAGCAAGAGTTTTCACTCCGTCCTGTTGTGCAAGTGTTGGAAAAGATCATTAATCAGCCGGTTGCTTTTGCTCCGGACTGTATCGGTTCGGCGGTGCAGGTTGCAGTTGAGTCATTACAAAATGGTGGTGTTTTACTGCTTGAAAATGTTCGTTTTTATGCTGGTGAAGAAAAGAATGATTGTTCTTTTGCAGAAGCTTTGGCTCATAATGGAGATCTCTATGTTAATGATGCTTTTTCAGTTTCTCATCGTGCCCATGCTTCGGTGGAGGGAATAACGCATTTGTTGCCTTCTTATGCAGGACGCTCTTTGCAAGGTGAATTGCAGGCATTAGAAAAAGGACTTGGCAATCCAGCACGTCCTGTGGTTGCCCTTGTGGGAGGAGCAAAGGTTTCTAGTAAGCTTTTTGTGCTCAATCATTTGGTGGAAAAAGTTGACTCCTTAATTATTGGTGGGGGGATGGCTAACAGTTTTTTAGCAGCGCAAGGTATCCATGTAGGGAAATCACTGTGTGAACATGCATTGATGGAAACGATAAAAAAAATCATTAAAAAAGCGCAAGAGTGTCACTGTACGCTTTTGCTCCCTCAGGATGCTGTCGTTGGATTTCGTTTTGAAAAAGATGCACCGCATCGTCTTTATGACATTGAAGATATTCCACAAGATGGCATGATATTGGATATTGGGACGCGCTCTATTGCGCATATCAATGCTGCGATAGATGAAGCTGCTACTCTTGTGTGGAATGGACCCCTTGGTGTTTTTGAGATGCCTCCCTTTGATAAGGGAACCATTGCCGTTGCACGCCATGCAGCAGAACGTAGTTTGACGGGAAAGTTGGTTTCAATTGCGGGAGGGGGCGATACGGTTTTTGCCCTTAAT
Organism: Bartonella sp. OC16QHHD; assembly: GCF_042194035.1. Taxonomy (NCBI): domain Bacteria; kingdom Pseudomonadati; phylum Pseudomonadota; class Alphaproteobacteria; order Hyphomicrobiales; family Bartonellaceae; genus Bartonella; species Bartonella sp. OC16QHHD. Next base: position 80,658 of record NZ_JBHIMJ010000033.1, read on the forward strand.
CATGCCGGTGTTGCCAATGATTTTACTTATCTTTCGACTGCTGGAGGAGCTTTTTTGGAATGGATGGAAGGTAAGGTTCTTCCTGGTATTCTTTCCCTTATGCAGGCTTAAAGGGCTTCTTTGGAGGGGAAGGTTAAAGAAAAACTATACGATCGTGTAGAGTGTTTTGATAGTGTTGCGCATTTTTAGAAATTAAGACAAAATAAAGAGGAATTTTTTTATGAATGAACGGCTTGAAGATATTGCACTTGCTTTGGTGCATGCGGGTAAAGGTATTTTGGCGGCAGATGAAAGTACGGCGACCATTGGAAAGCGTTTTGAAAGCATTGGTGTTGAATCCAATGAAGATAAGCGCCGTGCTTATCGTGAAATGCTTTTTAGTACAAAAGAAGCGATGGAAAACGCCATCTCTGGGGTTATTTTATTTGATGAAACCATTCGGCAAAAAGCATCAACTGGGAAAATGTTGACGGATCTTATTCGGGATTCAGGCGCTTTGCCAGGGATTAAAGTTGATACCGGTGCAAAGCCCTTGGCTGCTTTTCCCCAAGAAACAATTACCGAAGGGTTGGATGGTCTTCGTGAGCGGCTAAAAGATTATTATGCTTTGGGAGCACGTTTTGCTAAATGGCGTGCGGTAATTGCTATTGATGAATACACTTTGCCAACAAGAGGCGCCATAAGACAAAATGCACAAGCTCTTGCACGCTATGCTGCCTTATGTCAGGAGTTCAATATTGTGCCCATTGTTGAGCCGGAAGTGTTGATGGATGGATCATCGTGTGGGCATTCAATTACACGCTGCTTTGAGGTGACACGCACTGTTTTGCAGGCTGTCTTTAAAGAATTGTTTGAAGCTCGTGTTCTTTTGGAGGGGATGATTTTAAAGCCCAATATGGTGATTGATGGAAAGGATGCTCGCAAGGCTTCTGTTGAAGAAGTTGCTGAAAAGACCGTCCAAGTGCTTAAACAGACTGTTCCTGCCGCTGTTCCCGGAATTGCTTTTCTTTCTGGAGGACAGTCCGATCAGGAAGCAACAGCGCATTTATCTGCCATGAATTCTTTGGGCGTATTGCCTTGGAAATTGACCTTTTCCTATGGACGCGCATTGCAAGCAGCAGCCTTAAAAGCATGGGCTGGAAAAGATGAAAATATTGCTGTTGCACAGAAGGCCTTTCGTCATCGGGCTCGGATGAACCATCTTGCGGCCTTGGGACAATGGACAAAAGAACAAGAAAAAGCGTGCGATTGAAGCACAAGCTCTGTTCTTAAATGCGGGGAGATTTTTCATATTTCTGCGTGATTTTTGGTGCCCTCATCATGATAAAAATGGCGGGGGCATTTTAGGCTTAAAAGCTTTTTCAGAGAGTTTTTTCCTTGGACCTTTTAAAAGCCTTTAATGGGTGCTATCGAGAGATAAGATTGCGGGAGAGGTGCAATTTCGAGAAGGGGAGATAATGCTAGGAAATTTGTGAATGCACAGCACTTTAGTATGGTGTCGTTCATGAGGTGGTACTTGCTTTTTGCGTGAAAATCATAAAGGTCATACTGTATTGAAGAGTTTGATATTGTGATATTTTTTCTTTTTCATGTTATCATTACTTGTCATCAGCAGAATTTATTTGATTGCAGTTTTAAAGGTGGATTAAGCGGGTAGATTAGAGAGTTGCGATTTCTGAGCGGATTAGAATACAGCTTATGAAGCTTTTCTGCGTCAGGATAGCTTCCTCTTCAATGGGGGTAGTTTTTCTATTGGCGAACGAATTGAATAACTCTTGCGAAAGAAAATAGATTTGCACCTCAATAAAACACCTATTTTTTCGTTAAAATGGATAAATTTTTCTTGTATTTTTTGATGATATAATTACAAATGTCTAACTTCATAGCATCTTGGCTTAAAACGGGGGGAGTTGTGGACGGTATATCTTCTAAAAATAACAGTATATCTTCTAAGAATACAAGCATCAAAAGAAAAAATCGATACGCAGAACAGAGCTTTTCTGCAATTATGATGCGAAAATTGTGCAATATGGTGCGTGGGGTATTCGAAGGGATCTTTACAGTATTTACTTTCATAATTTTTATTATCTTGCTCAACATACGTGGGCCGGTTCATACCGCATTAAAAGTCTTTGGGTCGGTGAGTGGAATAGGGTGCTTTTTGTTTTTTTTCGGATATCTCATAGAACGCCGCGAAGCAGCAGATGAAGCCGCTATATCGTACGCATTATTCTTAACAATTCTTGAAGGCGTTTCTTCTATTTGCTGCCTGTCTGCTAGTTGGGGTTACGACGCTCTCTTATTCCGTTTAGCACCTCCTGGGTATGTTCTTATTCTCCCTGAATAAATAGAGTGCACTTCGTTTGCATATAAATCAAAATGAGAGGCTGTCTGCCTCTCAAATTCTTAATAATTGCTCTCCAAAATAATGACATCAGATCCGCTTTTAATGAAGGGACTAACAAGCTTTGGGTCCTTAAGCCTCAAGGCAACCCTTTACAAGTTGCGCCTATCGGCATCCTTGACCTTAAGATACCCAAACGGCTTATGAACAAACTCTCTTATTAAGCCACATCATCTTTTATTCTTCTCATGCGGTTCTGAAATCATGATATAAAGGGCAAGCTTCTCATCGTGCCTAAATGGTAACTTATCGTGTGTTAAATGGAAAAATGAGAAAAAGCATCTTTATGCAATATAATCCAATTATGATTTATTGATTTAAACATAAAGGGTTTAAAGCCTTCTACAAGACTGATACGATAAAAGGGGGGAAGTTGCCTATTCTTAGAAACTAAGGCGTGTTTTAGGTGCTCTTGATATAGCTATCTCACCAAATGGTTTTGAAGACTTATCCTTTTAGCTCTATTTATTAAAAGGTCATTTTGAGGGGGCTTGGCTAATGAATGTAAAGGAAAATTAGCATGTAATATTTCGCTTTTCTGGTATAGATGCTGAATGAGTTAATTATCTAGAGGATCACTGAAGAGGGAGCGCTAAAAAATGATGAAAATCCTCCGTACTTCGGTGAATTCGTGGTTGAAGATATAATCGTAGAACTTGGCTTATCTGTTCCTGAAACAGTTGAATGGTTTGAAATGGTTAGGGTGTCAGTTCTGCATATGCTTGGCTCGCTATACAAAAAAATTATGATTTAGTGCAAGCTTTTAAACATAAATACCCTAAAGATATATCTTCTTTGTATATGTTCTTATCATCGTTAATGTGCCTTCTTAAAGCATGATAGGGGGTGCTATAAAGTTGAGGGCTGTAAAATATATGGGGCTTGGAGGGGGTGAGAAGATGGTGTTCAATCGAAGTACTCTATCCTTATTTTTATGGGCTATGCCTGAAAGAGAGAGCTGGAGAGACAATTTATGAGCAAAGAGAACGGTGTTTCGAGGTTGCGGTGTCTGCAAGAGCAGAACAGTGATCGTGGTGATATTTACAAACAATAAATTTGATAAAATTTTACAATTTTGCCAAAAGCCGGTTTATTATAAAAGCTGTTGCTCATGAGCTCTCACAAAGTTATAAGAAGCCCAAAAGTGCTAAAAAGTCTTTGCTCTTTTTCAATAAGACGGATCTGTAAACAATATTCAAAAAGTGTTCGTGTTTTTGAAAGAGAATAAAAGGATACTCTTGCAATAGAGAAGTGTATTTGTGAATTACAATTTGTCATGATTTTCGGTAAACACTATTGTTTAGAGCGGTGAGAGAGGGCAAATTTTTAATATTCAGTTTTTTAAAGAGTGTGGTCAGTCTTTAGGATAGAGCTTGTGTCCCTAGAACCCTATCAAGTGTGAGCCGCATAAGGGTCTCAAGCAAGCGAGCACCTATTATACTTTTTGCCAGCGTATACTCTTTTGTCAGCGCCCCAATGTTTTGACAGCCCTTAGAACGTAAAGGGGCAAGAGAGGTATTTTATTCCTTTCTTGTACCGTTTCACTTCACACGCCAACTCTGCTTGTGATGAGCAAGCAAGAGATTTTGTTTGACTTACTATGAGGGTTTGATATGAGAAAATCCTATGGTATTTATGATCTTTCATGAAAAACAATGAATTATCCTTATAAATCACCGTTATGGCGCTGTTATGAAGAGAACTCCTTGCTCATCTTAATAGTCCATAGAGATTAACTTGGTATCATTTTACATTCTGTACACAGAAGTGTCTTTATAAAAATGCTCTATCTTGCGCAGAAAAAAGAAAAACATCTCAATGCTTGCCTTTCTTTTTTCCATGAGAGATTTAAATTGATAAGCCTGTCTGAAAAGAGTACTGTTTATGCCTTTAAAGATACGGCTCTTGTATCATGATCACTTACTCAGGTGAAAATTGGAGTTTTGCGAGGTAAGCGTAAACGCCATTTTTTGCCACAAGTTCAGCATGCGTTCCTTCTTCAACAAGGGCGCCTTTATCCATCACAAGAATACGATCTGCTTTTAAAATTGTTGCTAAACGATGTGCAATGACCAAGGTTGTACGATTTTGCATCAATCCTTCTAAAGCGTCTTGCACCAACTTTTCACTGTTTGCATCCAAAGCCGATGTTGCTTCATCAAGCAGCAAGAGGGGTGCATTTCTTAAAATTGCCCGCGCAATACCAATGCGTTGTTTTTGTCCCCCAGAAAGCATGGTACCGCGTTCTCCTACTTGCGTATTCAAGCCATCTGGTAAAGCTTGAATAAATTCAAGTGCATTAGCCGCTTTAGCGGCAACAAGGATTTCCTCTTCATGGGTATTTTCAGTTCCAAAAATAATATTATCACGCAATGTTCCATCAAAAATGGCGACATCTTGTGGAACATAGGAAATTGCACTGCGTAAATCTTGTAAAGAAAGGCGATTAATTTCCATGCCATCCAACCGAATTGTTCCACTTATTGGATCATAAAAACGAAGGATCAAAGAAAAAATACTGCTTTTTCCTGCTCCGGAAGCCCCAACAAAAGCAACCGTTTCGCCTGCTTTTACAGAAAATGAAAGCGAGCGTAAAACTTTCTCTTGTGGTCTAGAAGGATAGGTAAAATCAACGTGATCAAAAACAAGTTCACCTCGAACAGGTTGCTCTAATGATAAAGCATTTTTAGGAGCTACAATAGTAGGTTGTTCTTGTAACAATTCGGCAAGCCGTTCAGCAGCGCCTGCTGCTTGGATTAATTCTGCTCCCAATTCCGATAATTGCGCAAAAGTAGAAGCTCCAAAAACCGCATAAAGGACAAATTGCCCTAAGGTTCCCCCTGTCATTGTTCCATTCAAAACATCACGCGATCCAATCCATAAAACAGCAACCACACTGCTAAAAACCAAAAAAATTGCAAACCCCGTAAAAAAGGAGCGCAGGATCACAGAAGCACGTGCTGTTTGAAAAGCACGTTCTATCAATTGTGAAAAACGTATTGTAACGAGTTTTTCAGCGGTAAAAGCTTGCACAGTGCGAATAGCACTTACCTGCTCTGTAGCAACAGCATTGGCATCTGCGAGACGATCTTGCGCCGAGCGGGTACGAGAGCGAACTTTACGTCCAAAGACTACCAAGGGAATGGCCACAACAGGAATAGCCGCTAAAACCAACAAAGACAATTTAGCATTGGTGATCAGCATCATTACGACGGCTCCGATCACGATAATCAGCTGACGCAAGGCGGTAGAGGCGGTAGAGCCCACAGCTAATTTTATTTGTGTGGTATCTGTTAGAAGCCTTGAAACAATCTCTCCTGAATGTGACCGATCAAAAAAAGCAGGAGAAAGTTTCATAATATGGACAAACACATCACGCCGTAAATCGGCAACAATCCGTTCTCCTAAGGTGATAACACAGTAATAACGGGCTGCTGAAGCAAATGCGAGAAACAAGGCTAAGATAAACAAAATTCCAAAGTAAAAATTGATATGTCCATGGCTTGAAGTAGAAAACCCATGATCAAACATTTGGCGGATAGCCACAGGCAAAGCTAATGTGACTAGAGCAGCAACAGATAAAGCTAGAAAAGCAAAGATAAACAACCAACGATAGCGCAAAAGATAAGGAACAAAAATTGCAAGCGAAGAGAATGAAGATTTCTTAGGGGAAGACTTTGTCGATTTTTCTGAACGAGAACGTAATGTCATAAAATTTTGCTCACTGTATTGGATTTGTAACACTTGATACAATGATGTATCTTGAACACTTGTTTTTTGATGCGTGCTCAGTTATAGGAATAAATACTTTAATCAATGTATCAAAAAGACAAAGGAAGTGCACTTAAAAAAACAAATAAGTGCTATTTCATTCTATAAACGCAAAAGGTTTGACGCATGAAAGCGAATATTCACCCCAATTATCATAAAATTACCGTTGTTATGACGGATGGAACCCAATATACGACGCGCTCTACTTGGGGAAAAGAAGGAGATACTCTTAATCTAGATATTGATCCAAGAACGCATCCGGCATGGACAGGTGGCTCCCAAACACTCGTAGATCGCGGTGGTCGTCTTTCTAAATTCAAAAATCGTTTTGGTAATATTGGCATGTAAAAGCCTCCTTTTTATGGGGTACAAAGGTTTTAAACAAATCGATTGCAAATGGATGGATTTTTTATCCTATCAAAGAGTGCACTTTAAATATTAATTCAAAAACGCATCCGACATAAACAGATGGGTCTTAAACACTTATAAATCATTGTGGTTGCGTTTTTTAAATTCAAAAATCATTTTGAAATATACGCATAAATCCTTTCTTTCCTAGAGTATAAAGACTTGAAATAAAATAATTGCAAACTTTTCTTCTTTTTTTGGAACTGAACATATCCATGGAGAGGAAGTATTTTCCGCTTTTAAAGCTGCCAATGCATTTGAATTTATTCAAGCTTTACCAGATGGCTTGGATACGCAAGTAGGGGAACGTGGTACCATGCTTTCTGGGGGGCAAAAACAACGCATTGGTATTGCACTGGCGATTTTAAGAAATGCAGCCCTCTTGTTGCAAGCCGGCACCGTCATTATATTTGCCAACTCGTGGATGTTGCTACAGCCCTTGGCACTTGAGATAATTTATTATAGGCATTTTAAGTCCTTTCTTAATAGTTTTTTTATTCACGCGAGCTCTCCCCACTTGTAAAGTGCAAAAGGCATGGTTTTGATTGGTTCACCATGGAACATGGTTTGAAATGAGAGAATCCTACGGTATTCGGGATACTCATTCAACATATAAAACAATGAATTATTATTATAAATCAAAATGTTGCTACTTGATGAAGTAACATTTGCTTTAGATTCAAACAGTGAAAAGTTGGTGCAAGATACCTTAGAAGGATTGATGCAAAATCCTAAATCCTGGTCATTGCACATCGTTTGGCAACAATTTTAAAAGCTAATCGTATTCTCGTGATAGATAAAGGCGCTTTTGTGGAAGAAGGAACACACAACTCATTATAAAAAATAATGTTTATGCGCATTTGGCTAAACTGCAATTCTCATCTGAGTAAGTGATCTTGATACAAGAGCAGTATCTTTAAGGGCATAAACAGCACTCTTTTCAAACAGGCTTAGCAATTTGAAACTCTCATGGAAAAAAGAAAGGCAAGCATTGAGATGTTTTTCTTTTTTAACGGGCTGTTCTTTTTTTGCCTGAGATGAAGTATTTTTATAAAGACACTTCTGTGTACAGAATATAAAATAATACCCAGTTAAATCGCTATGGACTATTAAGATGAGCAAGGAGTTCTCTTCATAACAGCACTGTCACGTTGATTTATAAGGATAATTCATTGTTTTATATGAGAGAACATGAATACCATAGGATTTTCTCATGCCAAATGTAGTTATATTAAATCAATCAAAACTATGTCTCTTGTATGTGGCAAGCAGAGAGAGCCCACGTGAATAAAACACTTTAGAAAGAATAAGTCCACCTCATGAAGCGTCTCAAGTTTTAGGGGCTGTAGTAACATTAGGGGTTAGGAAAGTGTATGATGATGTCGCTTTACTAAAAAAGAGCCGATAAATGAGTAGAAAGACGCTTTTTATCAATTTTACAAAACAAGGTAAGCACGCAGCCATGTTTTGCTGTTTGGTTGAGTTAAGGTTTTTATTACTTTGGAAATCAATATTTCATGGATCATGCATTTTGAGGGCTTATAAGGTTTTTCTTTAAAGTACATAAATCACTAAAACAGCACTATTAAATACAAATTGTTTTATTTTTGCCAACAAAAATATCTATATTTTGTGCATTGTTTTTATTAAAATATAATATGTAGTGATTTTCAAATCAGATATACACATAATGATACAACATCGAGAAATCGATAAAAGAGCTGCGTTAAATGTTGGTGAGAATAAAAGAGAGCAAGAATGGAAGAAGACATAAAATGGGCAATAGCTTTCATAATAGCTACAATTAAGGTCATTTGGAAATGAGGGAAAGAATGTGGGAGTGTGAGATTCGGCGTTATGATTTTCTGCATCATATTGATGGGGAAGTCGTGGTATTTGGGATACTCAGTAGATTTTTGTTTGGGTTTGCAATGATAGTGTGTTGTGGGGGAAGCTTAATGCTTGCATTGGCAATTTATCAGAACAAGCATTTAACTAAACAACTTGAGCAAAAAGAGTAAGAGTGCGCTGAACATAAAGATATTATTGCACAAGGGGAACAGAGGCTTTTTGCAAAAACTCAAAAAGTATCGCAAGAATGGTTGAAACAATGGGATGAGGGAGTGAAACAGTGGGAAAGAGACGTACTGGGGATAAAAAATCCTAGGGAAGATATGAAATTCAGTGGAGATCGGCTTCCATTGGTAAAGGATATTTGTGTTCGAGGGGATCACAAAGTGCGTTTATTGTACAAGCAAGCACTTGGAAAAAAACTTACTTATGAACATTACAAAAAAATATGTAGTCTCTTGGATACCTCGTATTTTAGGAAATTTTTTGTAAAAGCAGTGCGATTAATGAGAAAGAATGGAATAACTCTGCAAAAGTTTGTAGATCCTCTTACGAACAAAAAACGGATTCAACCTACGATGTTATTACTTCATTGGTGGTTATATGTTCTTGATGATATGATTATAGCTGAATGTAAACAGCACCAAAAGGAAAACTCTACAGGGGAGGATAAAAAGAAAAAATTTACAGATACTTTGTGGGACAACATATCTATAAGTACAGAACATGAAGAGATAGAGGAAATGCTAAAGCTTTCGGAATCTTGGTCTGGTGAGTGTATTTTATTATTATATTGTAAAAAGAAAGTGTTGTTGTTGTTGTGTGATTTTTCCAGTCATTATGAAGTGGCGAGAGAAACTTTCATTTACTATAAGAAGCTTATTAAAACAGTGAAAAAAGGCTATGTTGCCTTTGATAATGGTTGCCATTCTGTCACAGTTAGAGATGTAATCAATACTTGTAAAGAGAATGACACAAATAGAGCAAAAAATCTTTCCATTGTTGAAGGGAATCCAACATTTGAAAAAATTTATAAATTAGGAGCCAGAGAATGGATAAAAGCGGCAAATGAGAAATGCGATAACCGGTTGATCTTTTGGGAGAAGCTTGTTGAGGAAAAAAAGTTAAAAGAAAAATTAAAAGTTATTTTTGGGGATAAGAAGGTAAAGGCACTGAAAGAGGCTGTTGAAAAAGATAAAGAACAGCTTGCAAGTGAAATGCAGAAAGCAATTTTGGAAAACAAAGACTTTCATTATTATAAATGTCGTCGGCATTTGATAAACTATTTGTAAAACGGTTGAATAAAGGGGTAGAGAACAGCCCTATGAATCAGTGGTTTTTCTGAAATCTCTGCTATTATGCAGTGGTGGAAAAGACGTGAAAACTCTTAAACATATGCGGCAGCTTTTATGAGAGAGGAGAGTTTTTTCGATCAATGGATAGCGCACTGTAAAGAGCATATATTGAGAGAGGGAATGGATTGTGTTCTTGCTTTGGGTGCGATAATTGCTTTTTGGGGCGTTTGGTTATGATGGGATTTGTGTTTATTGCCTTTTGCAGTTTGTTTGCAGGGGAATTTGAATAACAGAAACGTCAATAAGGTAAGCTATTGGGGATTGCTTTTGTGGGGGCTTATAGCAAGTACATTTTTTGTTCGTGGTGATGTTTTTTGTCACTATCTAATCAGTTATTTCCTATCGTTTTCTGTAAAGAAAATTAAAAACTCTTTCTTTATGTGTTTGTTTAAGGTTCTAAAGGTTTTGTAAAAAACTGTAAGAGTTAAATACCTTTTTTGAAGTTTTTTTTATAGTTTAATGCGAATATGTTCATTGCCGGCAATGATATTTTTTTTGCGAAATATATCGCTGCCGCCTTCTTTATCGGTGACAAAACCACC